>NZ_CASGGV010000344.1:0-26016 GCF_949319125.1 Frankia sp. Hr75.2
TGCGCTCACCGCCCTGCTCGCCAAGGCAGCCGCCGGCAAGGCAGCCCTCGACGCCGCCCGCCACTGTCAGCAGGTCCTCGCCGGCATCGGCTTCACCGCCGAACACGACTTCCACCACCACCTCCGCCGCATCCTCACCCTCGACGGCCTCCTCGGCAGCACCCGCGACCTCACCCGCCAGGCCGGCGCCCACATCCGCCAGAACAACCACGCCCCACGCCTGGTCAACCTCTGACAGGTCGAAAAAGCCGAAGGGCCTTCTCGCGGGAACCGTTCCGGTTCCCGCGAGAAGGCCCTTCGGCTTTCCGGGTGGATGCTCCGCGGAAGCCGGCGCGGGGGTTCCGGGGCCAGCCTGCTCGCCCTTTACTCTCCTTCTCGCCCTTTCGGACCGGATTCCCCCGGGATCGACCCCCGAAACGGCGAGGACGAAACGAAAGGGCGAGCAGGCTACCCGGAGCTTCGAGTGTTTTGCCCGAAAGGTGGCGATCCGCACCCGTACTCTCGGGTGCGGGGCGAGTGTTACACCACCCGGTCGCGGCGCAGGGCGGCGATCTCCTCGGTCGGGTAGCCCAGCTCAGCGAGGAGGGCGTCGGTGTGCTCACCGAGGGCGGGGACCGCGCCCATCGGGGGCGTCCACTCGGCGGCGATCGGCGGGGGCAGCAGCGCCTGGACGGTGCCGGTGGGGGTCGAGACCTCCTGCCAGCGGTCGCGTTCACGCAGGTGCGGGTGGTCCAGGACGTCCTGGACACCGTTGAGGCGGGCGTTGCCGAGCTCGGCGTTGTCCAGGATCTCCTGGGCCTCCACGAGGGTGACGCTCTTCGACCAGGCGATGATCACCTCGTCGAGGCGGGCGCGTTCGCGCACCCGGTCGGCGTTGCCGGCGAAGGCCGGGTCGTCCGCCAGGTCGGGCCGGTCGAGGACGGTGCGGGCCAGCCGCTGCCATTCCCGGTCGTTGGTGGTGCCGAGGACGACGGTCTGGCCGTCCGCCGTCGGGTAGGCGCCGTAGGGCGCGACGGCGGGCGAGCCCACCCCGGCCGGCTGCTGTTCGACACCGGTGCCCATGGTGAAGTTGAGGGAGTAGCCCATCCACTCCGTGACGACGTCGAAGAGGCTGAGCGAGATCGCCGAGCCGCGCCCGGTCTCCCGGCGGGCGTAGAGGGCCGCGAGAATCGAGCTCAGGGCGTACATCCCGGTGGCGAGGTCGATGATCGGGATGCCTGCCTTGGCCGGCCGGCCCGGCTCGCCGGTCACCGAGCACGACCCGCCCTCGGACTGCACCAGCAGGTCGTAGGCCCGCTTGTGGGACAGCGGACCGCCCTCGCCGTAGCCGGAGATGTCGACCGCGACCATCCGCGGATGGCGGGCGACCACCTGCTCGGCGGCCAGGCCGCGCCGGGCCGCCGCCCCGGGGGCGAGGTTCTGGATGAGGACGTCGGCCCGGCCCAGCAGCCGCTCGAGCGCCTCGGCTCCCCGCGGGTCGGTGAGGTTGAGGGTCAGCGACTCCTTGCCGCGGTTGACCCACACGAAGTGGGCCGCCATCCCGTTGAGCGCGCCGTCGTAGTGGCGCGCGAAGTCCCCGCCGCGCGGGTTCTCGACCTTCACCACCCGGGCGCCCATGTCCGCGAGGTGCCGGGTGGCGATCGGTGCCGCAACGGCCTGCTCGAGACCGACGACGAGCAGCCCCTCCAGCGGGCGCGGCCCGCCGCCCGCGGTGCCGCCGAGGGTGCGTTCGTCCGTTGCGGTCATGCTGCCTCCCGGGCTGTGCCGGCGTCGGCGGGCGACGCGCGGCTAAAGGCGGCGGGCGGGGCCGTCACGCGCCCCTGCCCGCCGCCGTCGGCTGTGTCTCGGGCCGGCAGACCGGCTCCGTTGACCTTGTTGCGCCGGACCGGCCCGCCGAACCCTGGTCGGCCTTGGTCCGAACCGGCCCACCAGACCGGTCGGCCTTGTTCCGGGCCGGCCGGTCAGGCCTAGTCGGCCTTCTTGATCGCTGACTTCATCTGGTCCAGGTTGACCAGGACCGGCCATCCGCTGACGCTCAGCGCGTTGCCGTGCCCGGTCTGGTGGACGTCGAACACCGACTGGATCGCGGCGTAGAAGCCCTGCACGTCGAGGGTCTGGTTGACCGCGCGCTTGGCCTGCCGGAGCCCGAAGCTGGGCATCGTCGCGATGTGCTGGGCCAGCGCGCGGGTCTCGGTGTCGAGCTGGTCGCGGGGCACCACCTTGTTGACCATGCCGATCTTCTCGGCCTCGGTGGCCGTCACCGCGCGCCCGGTGAAGAGGATCTCCTTGGCCTTGCGCGGGCCGAGCTCCCAGGTGTGCCCGTGGTACTCGACACCGCCGATGCCCATGGCGACGACGGGGTCGGAGAACAGCGCGTCCTCGGCCGCGATGATCAGGTCGCACGGCCAGCACAGCAGCAGCCCGCCCGAGATGCAGCGCCCCTGCACCGCCGCGATCGACGGCTTGGGAACGTTGCGCCACCGGAGCGAGAACTCCAGGTAGCGCCGTGCCTCCAGCTCGTAGAGCATCTCCAGGGTGATTTTATCGGGGAGCGGCTGACCGGACTTCAGGTCGTGCCCGGCGGAGAAGTGCTTCCCCTCCGCGCGCAGCACGATCACCGCCACGTCCTTGTCGGCCGCCGCCTTCGTCCACGCCGCGTCGAGCTCCTCGAGGAGCGGTCCGTTCTGCGCGTTCGCGACCTCGGGGCGGTTGAGCGTGATCGTCGCGATCCCGTCGGCGACGTCGTATAGGACTAACAAGGCTGGCTCCTCAGCTTCGCGGCAGACCGAGTACACGCTCGGCGACGATCGTGCGCTGGATCTCCGAGGTGCCACCGGCGATGGTCCCGGCGAAGGACCTCGCGTAGCGCTCGAACCACCCGGCGGAGAACGCCTCGAGATTGAGATGAGCGTAAGGCGCCGTCATCCCGGGATGCTCGAGTGCTGCCACCCCGGCTGACTCCATCGCCTGCTCCGAGGCCTTCTGCACCGCCTCCGACCCGAGCAGCTTCAGAACGGACAGCGCGGCGACGTCCTGCTCGCCGCGCGCGGCCCGCGCCAGCGCCGCCGAACCGAGCAGCCGCAGCGCCTGCGCGTCCATGACGAGGCGTGCGTACGCGTCGCGGTCGAGCGCGTCGACGGGACGGAAGTCGCGCGCGAGCTCCTCCAGCCGCAGCGCGAAGCTCAGCCACAGCAGGGTGCGCTCGTGGCCGAGCGAGCCGTTCGCGACGTGCCAGCCGTTGTTCAGCGCACCGACGAGGTTCTCCGCCGGCACCCGGACGTCGTCGAAGAAGACCTCGTTGAAGTCGACGTCGTCGCGGTCGATCAGGGAGCCGAAGGGCCGGCGGGTGACGCCGGGGGTGTCGGTGGGGATCAGCAGCACGCTGATGCCCTTGTGCTTGGGCGCGTCCGGGTCGGTGCGGACGAAGGTGAGCAGCACGTCCGCGTCGTGGGCACCGGACGTCCAGATCTTCTGCCCGTTCACCACGAAGTGGTCGCCGTCGAGCACCGCCCGGGTGCGCAGCGAGGCCAGGTCGGAGCCGGCGCCGGGCTCGCTCATCCCGAGCGCCGCGGTGATCTCGACCCGCAGGATCGGCACCGCCCAGCGACGCTTCTGCTCCTCGGAGCCGAACGACAGCAGCGAGGCGGCGATGATGCCGAGCCCCTGCGGGTTGAAGCTGTGGTAGATGCGCCGGCGGTCCAGCTCCTCGAGGTGGACGTACTGCTCGAGGATCGAGGCGTTGCGCCCGCCGAACTCCGGCGGGTTGCCCGGCAGCAGCCAACCGGAGTCGAACAGCAGCCGCTGCCAGCGCCGCGCCCACTCGGGGACGTGCGCGCTGGAGTAGGCGCGCTCGCCGGTCTCGGCCTCGCTGGGCAGGTTCGCGTCCAGGAAGGCCACGAACTCGGCCCGGAACCTCTCGACGTCGGCATCAAACGTGAGCTGCACGGTACTCCTCGGCGATCAGCGCCCGGTGCTCGGCGGCGCCGCCGAGCAGCAGCTCGCCGGCGACTGCCCGCTTGAGCGCGAACTGCAGGTCGTTCTCCCAGGTGAAGCCCATGGCTCCGAAAAGCTGCAGGCCGTTGCGGAACACCACCGACTGGCACTCGCCGGCGGCGGCCTTGGCCATGGAGGCGGCGAGCCGGCGGCGCGGGTCGTCGGCCGCGATCGTCAGCGCCGCGAAGTAGGCCAGCGCGCGGGCGCGTTCCAGCGCCACGTGCATGTCCACCGCCTTGTGCTTGACGGCCTGGAACGACCCGATCGGCGCGCCGAACTGCTCGCGGGTGCGCACGTGGTCGAGCGTCAGCTCCAGGACACGGCGGCAGGCCCCGACGATCGTGAGGGCCAGCCCGGTGAGCGCCAGGTCCCGGGCCGCCCGTGGATCGGCGCCCGTGCGCGCGTCGTCACCGACCCGGACGCCGGGCAGCGAGACCTCTGCGATGTGCAGCGTGGGGTCGAAGACGTCGACCCGGGTGGCCCGCGCATCAGCCGCGGGGACGATGAAGACCCCCGCGTCGGTCACGACGGCCAGCCGGTCGGCGCGGTCACCGTCGAGGACGTACCGCGAAACGCCGCTGAGGACCCAGCCGTCGCGGTCACGCCGGGCGGACACGCCGTCCAGGACGGCGCTGCCGGTCTGGCCCCCCTCGGCGACCCCCGGGGCGAGCGGGGCGAGCGGGGCGAACCAGGTCATCGTCGCCAGATAGGGGGTCGGGTCGGTCGCCCAGCCGAGCTCCTCGAGGACGATCGCCAGCTCCACGGCCTCGCTGGGCTCGGTCAGCTCGGTCCAGCCGAGGTCGGCGTAGACCCGCCACAGCGGGGCGGGGTCGGCGCCCTCGTCGGCGATCCCGCGGATCAGCGCCGGCGGGCATTCCTTGACCAGGACCTCGTGGATCGTCTTCTGCCACAGCCGCTGGTCGGAGTCGAACTCAAAGAGCATCTCGCCCTCCCGGGCTCGCGGCGGCGGCGGTGCCGGCCGCGGCGGGGCGGGCGGTGGGCGCCACGGCCGGGCCTCCCGTGCCGCCACGCGGGTCAGCGAAGATCGTCACATCGGCTCCTTGAGAGCACACACTGCCCGACAACACCCCGGGGACGGCACACCTGCCGGCCCGGTGCGCGCGGAGGGACCGACGACCCCCGCCGGCCCTTCCAACATCCCAGAGTCGGTTTGCACGTGCCAGGTCACGTATGGACCACTCCTGTGGTCCTTCACGCCGAACAGGTGCGAGAATATCATTCTCATTGATCGA
Source organism: Frankia sp. Hr75.2 (assembly GCF_949319125.1). Classification (NCBI taxonomy): domain Bacteria; kingdom Bacillati; phylum Actinomycetota; class Actinomycetes; order Frankiales; family Frankiaceae; genus Frankia; species Frankia sp. Hr75.2. Next base: position 5,247 of record NZ_CASGGV010000344.1, read on the forward strand.
TAGCTATGATCTCGACGGCACCGGAGTGGGTCCACCTGCTGTGTTAGCAGTATGTCTGCGCAGCAGTGCAGTACTTTCTGTACATGGCACAGAAGACGGAGCTGCCCGTGATCACGCCGACCGAAGAGCCGGCCTGGAAGCAGCGTGCCGTCGAGCGCTCGACCCGGGCGGCCAAGCTCCGGGCCGAGCAGCGTGTCGTCCAGTTCCTTGACGCGGCCCAGGCGATCATCGCCGAGAAGGGTTCGATCGACCTCACCGTGCAGGAGGTCGTCGACCGGTCACGCCAGTCGCTGCGCAGCTTCTACCAGCACTTCAGCGGCAAGCACGAGCTCCTGCTCGCCCTGTTCGAGGACGCCCTCAACGAGTCCGCCCGGCAGATCCGCGAGGCCTCCGCCGCGGAGCCCGACCCGCTGGGCCAGCTCAGGATCACCGTCCGCCTGCTGTACGAGCAGAGCCACTCCGACCGGGCCCGCCAGCAGCGGCCCCTGTTCACCGACTTCGCCCCGCAGCTGCTGGTCTCGCACCCGGCCGAGGTCAAGGTCGCGCACGCGCCGCTGCTCGCCCTGATCACCGACATGATGACGAGGGCCGCCGCGGCCGGTCAGTTGCGCCCCGATCTCAAGCCACGCCGCGCCGCCGCGATGGTGATGCAGACCGTCATGTTCCTGGCCCAGTCCAACGGGGTGTCCGAGGACGAGAACGTACATCCGATCACCGTCGAGGAAGTGTGGGATTTCTGCCTCACCGGTTTCACCGGTGGTGTGCAGACCACCTGATCGGATCCGCCTGGACACGGCCGGGCGATACGCCGCGTCGCCCGCCGCCGAGAAGGTCTTTCTCCGCGCCGTCAGGCCTTCTCGGGCAGGCCGCCGAGCAGCAGCTCGGCCGCCGCGTAGGGATCGCGCCGGCCGTTGGCCACCTCGTCGGCGAGCCGGCCGAGATCCGGGTGCTCCCGTAGGCGGGTCTGCGCCAGCGAGAGGATCTGGGCGTGCGCGCGGGCCGTCCGGCGGGCGAGGGTGTCGGCGCGGTGGTGGGCGTCGATCGCCTCGACCAGCGCGGCCAGGCCCTCCCCCTTGGACGCGACGAGGGTGAGGATCGGGGCGTCGACCTCAAGATGCAGGTCACGCACGGTCTGGTCGGCGCCGTCGCGGTCGGCCTTGTTGACGACCAGCAGGTCGGCGACCTCCAGCAGGCCCGCCTTGGCCGCCTGGACGGCGTCGCCGGCGCCCGGCGTCAGCACGACGATCGTCGGGTCGGCGACGGCGGCGATCTCGATCTCGGACTGGCCGACCCCGACCGTCTCCACCAGGACCAGGTCGTAGGCCAGGTTGGCGAGCACCCGTACGGCGGCCGGCACGGCCGCGGCGAGCCCGCCCAGGTGGCCGCGGGCGGCCAGCGAGCGGATGAGGACGTCGGGGTCGTTCGTGTGCGAGGCCATCCGGATCCGGTCGCCGAGCAGCGCCCCGCCGCTGTAGGGCGAGGACGGGTCCACGGCGAGCACCGCGACCCGCAGGCCGCGCTCCCGGTAGGCGCCGACGAGCGCGCCGATCGTGGTCGACTTGCCCGCGCCGGGCGGGCCCGTCACGCCGATCACCCGGGCGGTGGCCGGCTCGAGGGCCGCCAGCACCTGGTCACGGCCGGCGCCCTCGACCTGACTCAGCAACCGGCCGACGGCGCGCAGTGAACCAGCGCGCGCGGCGGCCACAGTCTCCAGAATGTTCACCGGGGTCCGATGTGCGGGCCGGCTGGGGACGTGCCACGGCCGGTAACGCCGGCGGCCCCGACGGAACCGACGTGTGCACCAGAACAGACGGCCCGCGAGATCCGGGGCCGCACATCGACCGAAGCGGCTGCGCTCTTGATCGTGATCGCATTCATGAGAATGTTAGTCTTCCAGATCGAAAGTGCGGCTAGCAAGAGAGGGAAACCTTAATGCAGATCAGCGGAAACTCCGCCCTCGTCGTCGGTGGAACCGGCGGCCTCGGGGAGGCCACCGTCCGCCGTCTCCACGCCGCGGGCGCGAAGGTCGTCGTGGCCGACGTCGCGGACGAGAAGGGCAAGGCGCTGGAGTCCGAGCTGGGCATCCGCTACGTCCACGTGGACGCGACCTCGGAGGAGGACATCCTCGCCGCGATCGCCGAGGCCAAGACGCTGGGCCCGCTGCGGATCTCGGTCGACACCCACGGCGGCCCGGCCGGCGGCGGTCGGCTCGTCGGCAAGGACGGCTCGCCGCACAGCCTGGACGCCTTCACCACGACCGTCACGTACTACCTGACCGCGGTGTTCAACGTGACCCGGCTGGTGGCGGCCGCCATCGCCCAGGAGGAGCCGCTCGAGGGCGGCGCCCGGGGCGTCATCGTCAACACCGCGTCGATCGCCGGCTTCGAGGGGCAGATCGGCCAGATCGCCTACTCCGCCGCCAAGGGTGGCGTCATCTCCATGACGCTGGTCGCCGCGCGTGACCTGTCGCCGCTGGGTATCCGCGTGAACGCGATCGCTCCGGGCACGATCCTGACCCCGGCCTACGGCAAGGCCGGGGAGAAGCTGGAGGCCTACTGGGGCCCGCAGGTCCCCTTCCCGAAGCGGATGGGCCAGTCGCCCGAGTACGCCTCGCTCGCCGAGCAGCTCATCACCAACGACTACCTCAACGGCGAGGTCATCCGCCTCGACGGCGCGCTGCGCTTCCCGCCGAAGTAGTCCCCGCACCGCCGACCGGCGGCAGGCACCCGTCCCGGGTCAGGCCTGCAGACCGATGATGCGGGTCGCGATGATGTTCTTCTGGATCTGCGACGTACCGCCCATGACGCTCTGCGAGCGGCTGTAGAGGTAGGTGCCCAGCAGCTCGGCGTCGCGAGTGCCGCCCGCGTCCAGCGACGCGTGCCCCACCGACTGCTCGACCCAGGTCATCAACAGCTTGTCCAGCGAGCCGTCCGGGCCGTGGCTGAGCCCGTCGAGCTGCTCGGACAGCCGCCGGCGCACGTGCAGGCGCAGCATCTCGGTCTGCACGGCGGCCCACCGCAGCGACTCCGACGGCTCCCCGTCCAGGCGGGCCGCCAGGTTGCGCACGGTCTTTCCGTACCGCGCGGTGAAGCCCAGCGTCGAGGGCTCCCGCTCGTGGCTGACGACCGTCATGGCCAGCTTCCAGCCCTCGCCGGGCGCGCCGACCATCTGGTCGGCCGGCACCGTCGCGCCGTCGAACAGGACCTGGCCGAACTCCTTGGTCACCCCGCTGATCATCGGCAGCGGGCGCTGCTCGATGCCCGGCTGGTGCATGTTCACGATGAATCCGGAGATGCCCTTGTGCCGTGGGGCGTCCGGGTCGGTGCGGGCGAGCACGAGGCACCAGTCGGCGTCATCGGAGTAGCTCGTCCAGATCTTGTGGCCGTTGAGGACGTAGTGGTCGCCCTCCAGGGTGGCCGTCGTGGTCAGGGAGGCCAGGTCGGAGCCGGCGCCGGGCTCGCTGAAGCCCTGGCACCAGCGCTCGGTGCCGTTGATCATGCCCGGCAGGAACCGCTGCCGCAGCTCCTCGCTGCCGTGCCGGCCCAGGCCGATGACCAGGTAGCCCAGGCTCGGCCGCGCCGGCGCGCCGGCGCGGGCCAGCTCCTCGTCGACGATCACGTCGTAGACGGGTGGCAGCTCCTGGCCGCCGTACGCCTTCGGCCAGGAGGTCCCGAAGAACCCGCCCGAGTAAAGGGCCTGGTGCCACTGCGCCGCCTTGGCCCAGTACTCGTCACCCGACGTCGGGAACTTCTTCGCGTTCTCGGCGAGCCAGTCCTGCAGCCGCGTGCGGAAGGCGGCCTCCTCCGGCGAGTCACGAAAGTCCAAGGTCGATCTCCTCCAGAGAGACGGGGAACAGCGCGCCGGACGTCAGCGCGCGGCGCAGGAAGACGTGGGCGAGGCACTCCCAGGTGTTGCCGATGCCGCCGTGCACCTGGATCGACGTCTCGCAGATGGTCCGCGCGGCGCGCTCGGTGTAGACCTTCGCGAACCGGCCGGCCCGCAGCGCCTCCGCCGGATCCAGCTCGTCGACCGCCCAGGCGGCGTAGCGCAGGATGCTGACCGAGCCCTCGATCAGCGCGAGGCTCTCGGCGAGCAGGTGGGCCACCGCCTGGAACGACCCGATCGTCTTGCCGTACTGGGTGCGTACCTTCGCGTAGTCGCAGGCCAGCGCGTGCGCGCCGCGGGCGGCGCCGAGGATGTCGGCCGTGGTGACGACCAGCGCCAGCGCCTGCCAGCGCTGCGCGGCGTCCGCCGCGAGCTCCCCGACCGCGGTGACGGGGTCGGTGACGGCGGCGTTCGTCCGGGTGAGGTCGATCCCGAACACCGGCTCGCCGACGCCGGTCGTCTCGACCCGGTTGTCGACCAGGCGCAGGGCGGCGCTCAGGCCGCGGGCGTCCACCGCCTCGCCGCCGACGGCGAGCGCCACCGACTCGGCCGCCGCGCCGGACCTGGCCTGCAGGTCGTCGGCGAGCACGGGCCCGAGGAAGGGGACGTCGACCAGGCCGCGGGCGAACTCCTCCACGACGAGGGCGACCTCGACCCCGGAGGCGCCGTCGGAGCGCAGCGAGCGCCACCCGGTGGCGGCGACCGCCTTCTCCAGCCGCGCCGCGCGGTCGGCGTCGTCGAGATCGATGACGGATCCCGGGCCGAGGTCGTCGGCCAGCCGGGCGGCCGCCTCGCGCAGCTCCCGCTGCTCAGTCGTCAGACGTACGTCCATAGCGCTCCTTGAGGACTCGCCGCAGTACCTTGCCCGAGGGCAGGCGGGGGATTTCTTCCACGAGCTCGATCCGGCGGGGCCGCTTGTAGGAGGCGAGCCGTTCGCCCACCCACGCGACGAGCTCCGCCGGGTCGACCTGGGTACTCGTCACGACGGCCGCGACGAGCACCTCGCCGTCGGCCGTGTCGGGGAGGCCGAACACGGCGCAGTCGGCGACCGCGGGGTGCGCGTGCAGCACACCCTCGACCTCGGCGGGCGCGACCTGGAAGCCGCGCACCTTGACCATCTCCTTGACCCGGTCGGTGAGCCGGAGCCACCCGTCCGCGTCGAGGTTGCCGACGTCGCCGGTGCGGTACCAGCCGTCGTCGAACGCGTCCGCCGTCGCCTCGGCGGGCAGGTAGCCGGCCATCAGCGACTCCGCGCGGGCCTGGATCTCGCCGGTCTCGCCGGGGCCGACCGGCACTCCGCTCTCCAGCGAGACCACCCGCAGCCGCACGCCCGGGACGGCCCGGCCGACGCTGTCGAGCCGGGCCCCCTCGAGCGGGTTGCAGGCGATGACCGGCAGCTCACTGGCCCCGTAGGCGGGCGCCCAGCCGACGCCCGTGCGTCTGGTGACGGTCTCGGCGACGCTGGCCGTCACCGGTGTCGCGCCCCACATGATGTACCGCAGCGACGACAGGTCGAAGGACTCCAGCGTGGGGTGGGCGGCGATGGCCAGCGCGATCGGCGCGACGGCCATCTCGACGGTGATCCGGTCGGTCTCGATCGAGCGCAGCATCAGCTCGAGGTCGAACCGGCGGTGCAGCCGCATCCAGGCGCCGGTCTCCAGGGCGGTGACGATGTTGAGCAGGCCGAGGATGTGCGAGGGCGGGGTGGTGATCTGGACGCGGTCCGCGGCGGTGAGACCGAGTGCGTCGCGCCAGTGCCCGACGGCCGCGCCGAACGAGGCCCGCGTGTGCCGGGCGGCCTTCGGCAGGCCGGTCGTGCCGGAGCTGAAGACCAGTAGCGCGTCGGCGTGCGGGTCCGGTGTCGGGAACGGCCCCTCCCCCGCGCCGATCGGCTCGTCGAGGTGCCACATCGGCAGCAGCTCGGCCAGCGCGTCCTGGTCACCGACGGCATGCGCGGGCTCGGTGACGGCCAGCGCGTGCTCGATCTCGGCCCGCCGCCAGGACGGACTCAGCAGTACGATAGCCGCGCCCAGTCGCCAGACAGCCCGGACGGCCAGTACGAACTCCGGCCGGTTCGAGGCCATCAGTGCGACGCGTTCCCCAGCCCGGACTCCATGTTTCGCCAATCCCGTGGCCAGCCCGTCGGTCAGCGCGTCGAGTCGCTCCAGGCTGTACCGCTGTTCCTCGAAGACGAGCGCGGGGCGGTCACTCACTGCCGCTCCTTTCGGACGGTCACGTCAACGCGGAGGCGGGCACGGGACGACGCAGGTGCTGCGGAAATTATATTCTCACTCCAGCAGAATCTTCATACCAGAAGGAGGCCGTCGATGCCGAGAGCCCCTCTGTTCCAGAGGGCGACCGTCACCCGGACCGTTCACGAGACCGCCGATGCGCGTACCTTCGTGCTCGCTCCGCGCGAGGGATCGTTCACGTACCGGGCCGGTCAGTTCGTCACCTTCCGAGTGCAGATCGACGGCGAGGAGCTCCTGCGCTCGTATTCGATGTCCAGCGCCCCGGAGACCGACTCCGAGCTCATGACCACGGTCAAGCGGGTGCCGGGCGGCCGGGTGTCGAACTGGCTGATCGACAACGTCACCGCGGGCGACGAGGTCGAGGTCACCGAGCCCAAGGGCATCTTCTGCCTCCAGGAGACCGACGTCCCCCTGCTGGGTTTCTGTGGCGGCAGTGGAATCACTCCGATCATCTCGCTGGCGAAGAGCGCGCTGTCGAACACGGACCGCACTGTCCGGCTGCTGTGCGCCGACCGCGACAAGCCGTCAATGATCTTCGAGCGGGCGCTCGCGGAGCTTGTCGAGAAGTACCCGGACCGCCTTTCCGTCGTGCGCCACCTCGACGCGGACAGCGGATTCCTCGATGACGCCGCCGTCAAGGCGTTCGTCGGCGCCGACGGCAACGCCGACTGCTACATCTGCGGCCCCGAGCCGTTCATGGATCTCGTCGAGAGCGCGTTTCCCGGGCCGGGGCGGGTCTTCGTCGAACGCTTCGGCACACCGGCCAGCGCCGAGCCCGCCGGTGAGGAGGTCGAGGGAACCGTCACCATCTTCCTCGGCCGGAAGAAGATCTCCGTATCCAGGCGCGAGGGCGAGACCCTTCTCGAAAGCGCGCGGCGCGGCGGCCTCGCCCCGCCGTTCTCCTGTGAATCCGGGACCTGCGCCACCTGCATCGCGAAGCTGGAGCAGGGCACCGCGACGATGCGGGTCAACGATGCCCTCACCCAGGACGAGATCGACGACGGCTACATCCTGACCTGCCAGGGAGTGCCCGACTCGGGCTCGACGGTCGTCCGCTACGAATGATCGGCGAGGCCGCCGTGCTCGCCCAGGCGAGGCGGCGGCCCGTAGACGGGCTCGTAGCCCGCTACGCGGATCGGGCTGCCGACGAGCCGGAAGTCGCCGGCGGTCACCACGACCTCGGGGGTGGCCGCCAGTGCCTCGGGCAGCGTGCGCACCTTCGCCGCCGGCACACCCAGCCGCCGCAGCCGGTCCTCCCAGTTCGCGGCGGTGTCCGCGGCGAGGGCCGTGGTGACCACCGCGAGAACCTCCTCGCGGCGCGCCGCGCGCTCGGCCATCGTCGCGAAGCCGCTCACCCCCGCCTCGGTGGCGAACGAGCGCCAGAAGCCGTCGTGGGTGACGAACAGGGCGAGGTAGCCGTCCGCGGTCGGGAAGAGCTGGGCGGGGACGTAGTAGGAGTGCGCGCCGAAGGGCAGCCGGCGCGGCTCGACCCCGTCGTTGAGGTAGGCCGCCGCGCGGTAGTTGAGCTGGGAGAGCATCACGTCGCGCAGCGAGACCTCGAGCTGGCCGCCGCGGCCGGAGACGATCTGGGCCAGCAGCGCGACCGCGGCGGTGAGGCCGGCGGAGTTGTCCGCCGAGGAGTAGCCGGGCAGCGTCGGCGGGCCGTCCGGGTCGCCGGTGAGCGCGGCGATGCCCGTGGCAGCCTGGATCACGTAGTCGAACGCCGGGTCGTCACCCGCCGACAGGCCGAAGCCGGTCAGCGCGACGCAGACGAGCTTCTCGTTGTACTTGCGCAGGTCCTCGTAGGTCAGGCCGAACCGGCGGATCGCCGACGGCTTGAGGTTGACCAGCAGCGCGTGCGCGTCGGCGGCGAGCTCGCCGAGCCGGGCCCGGCCGTCCTCGCTGGTCAGGTCGAGGCGGATGCTGCGCTTGCCACGGTTGATGCTGGCGAAGTAGGCGTCGCTCACCTGCCGGGAGAGATCTCCGCCCGGCGGCTCGAGCTTGGTGACCTCCGCGCCGAGGTCGGCGAGCACCATCGTCGCGTACGGGCCGGCGAGGATGTGGCCGACCTCGAGGATGCGGATGCCGTCGAGCGGTCCGGCGCTCATCTCACTTCCGCCGCGAGGGCGGCGATCACTTCCCGGGTCCGGCGCTTGGACGCGACCAGCTCGTCCCGGTTCTCGCCGATGGGCAGCAGCCGCACGGAGAGGTCGGTGACCCCCGCGTCGGCGAACTGCCGGAACCGGGCGAGGATGGCCGCCTCGTCGCCGGCCGCGCACAGGTCGCCGACGCTCGTCGCGTCGCCCTGGTCGAGCAGCCGCTGGTAGTTCGGGGAGACCTCGGCCTCGCCGAGGATGCGGTTCGCCCGCTCCCGGGCCTTGTCGACGTCTCCCGGCGCGCACAGGCAGACCGGGATGCCCGCCACGATCCGCGGCGCCGGGCGGCCCGCCTCCTGGGCGGCCTTGGTGATCCGGGGCGCCACGTGGTCGGCGACGGCGCGCTCGTCGGCCAGCCACAGCACCGTCCCGTCGGCGTGCTCGCCGGCGATGCGCAGCATGACCGGGCCGAGCGCGGCCACGAACACGGGCAGCGGGGCGATCGGGCCGATCTCCAGCGGGTTGTGCACCCGGAACGTGTCGTTCTCGACGTCCACCGGGCCGGGCCCGTGCAGCGCCACCTGGAGAACCTGGAGGTAGTCCCGGGTGAACGCCGCCGGCTTGTCGTAGGGCAGGCCGAGCATGTCCCGCACGATCCAGTGGTGCGACGGCCCGACGCCCAGCGCCAGCCGCCCGTTGGTCGCCGCCTGCGCGGACAGCGTCTGGCGCGCCAGCGCCACCGGGTGCTGGGCCTGCAGCGGGACGACCGCCGTGCCCAGCTCGATCCGCTCCGTGCGCGCGCCCATCAGCGAGACGGCGATCAGGGCGTCGAAGTCCGAGGGCACCTGGGGGATCCAGGCGGTGTCCATCCCCGCGCTCTCGGCCCACAACACGTCGTCGATCATCCGCCCGACCTTGCGCGCGGAGTCACCCCGCTCCGGTCCGATCATCACGCCGACCCGCACTGGACCCCTCCAGGTCTCGAATGTTTCCGATGTCTCGCTGCGCCCGTGCCCCGGATCAGGACGGGGTGGGTGTCGAGGTCAGCGCGCGGACCTCGGTGACCAGCTGCTCGAGCGGGGTGCCGGTCGGGAACACCCCGGCGGCGCCCGCCTCGAGCAGCTTGGGGACGTCCGCCGGCGGGATGGTGCCGCCGACGACGACGGCGATGTCGGACGCGTCCGCCGCCCGCAGCGCCTCGATGGTGCGCGTGGTCAGCGCGATGTGCGCGCCGGAGAGGATGCTCAGCCCGACGACCGCGACGTCCTCCTGCAGCGCGATGGTCACGATGTCCTCGACGCGCTGCCGGATGCCGGTGAACACGACCTCGAAGCCGGCGTCGCGCAGCGCCCGCGCGACGATCTTGGCCCCGCGGTCGTGCCCGTCCAGGCCGGGCTTGGCGACCAGTACCCGCGCCGGCATCAGAACACCACCGGCTGCTGGAACTCGCCCCAGACGTTCTTGAGGGTGGCGACCATCTCGCCCACGGTGCAGTAGGCGTTGGCGCAGTCGATCAGGTTGTGCATCAGGTTCCCATTCCCCTCCGCGGCGCGGGCCAGCGCGTCGAGGCTGGCCCGGACGGCCGCGGCGTCGCGCTCGCCCTTGACCTTCGCCAGCCGCTTCAGCTGCCGCTCGCGGCCTTCGGCGTCCAGTTCGTAGGTGGCGAGGTCCGGCGCGGGCTCGTCGGAGACGAACCGGTTCACGCCGACGATCGGCACCGTTCCGTTCTCGATGTCCTGGTGCAGCTTGTACGCCTCGTCGGCGATCATGCCCTGGAGATAGCCGTCCTCGATCGCGCGGACCATGCCGCCGTGCTGCTCGAGGTCGTCCATGATCTCGATGATGCGGGCCTCGGTGGCGTCGGTGAGCGCCTCGACGAAGTACGAGCCGCCGAGCGGGTCGGCGGTGCGGGTCACGCCGGTCTCGTAGGCGAGGATCTGCTGGGTGCGCAGCGCGAGCGTCGCCGACTCCTCGCTGGGCAGCGCGAACGGCTCGTCCCAGGCCGCGGTGAACATCGACTGCACGCCGCCGAGCACCGACGCCATCGCCTCGTACGCGACCCGGACGATGTTGTTCTGCGCCTGCGGCGCGTACAGCGACGCCCCGCCGGCCACGCAGCCGAAGCGGAACATCGACGCCTTGTCGGCGGTCGCGCCGTAGCGCTCCCGGACGATGGTCGCCCACCGCCGCCGGCCCGCCCGGTACTTGGCGATCTCCTCGAAGAAGTCTCCGTGGGTGTAGAAGAAGAACGACACCTGCGGCGCGAACTTCTCGATCGACAGCCGACCGCGCTCGATCACCGTGTCGCAGTAGGTGACGCCGTCGGCGAGGGTGAACGCCATCTCCTGCACCGCGTTGGCGCCGGCGTCCCGGAAGTGCGCGCCGGCGACCGAGATCGCGTTGAAGCGCGGCACCTCCTCGGCGCAGAACTCGATGGTGTCGGCGATCAGGCGCAGCGACGGCTCCGGCGGCCAGATCCACGTCCCGCGGGAGGCGTACTCCTTGAGGATGTCGTTCTGGATCGTCCCGGTCAGCTTGGCCCGGGGCACGCCGGAGCGCTCCGCGGCCGCCACGTAGAAGGCCAGCAGGATCGCGGCGGTGCCGTTGATCGTGAAGCTGGTGCTGATCTTGTCCAGCGGGATGCCCTCGAAGAGCACCTCGGCGTCGGCGAGCGTGTCGACCGCGACGCCGACCCGGCCGACCTCCTCGGTCACCTCCGGGTCGTCGGAGTCGTACCCGCACTGGGTGGGCAGGTCGAGGGCCACCGACAGGCCCGTGCCGCCCTGCTCCAGCAGGTAGCGGTACCGGCTGTTGGACTCCTCGGCGGTACCGAAGCCGGAGTACTGGCGGAACGTCCACGTGCGCCCGCGGTACCCGGCGGCGTAGTTACCCCGGGTGAACGGGAACTTGCCCGGCGCGGGAGGCTCGGTGGCGTGGTCCGCCGGCCCGTACACCGGCTCCACCGGCAGGCCGGAGTTGGTCTGGGCAGAATCGCTCATCGTCGCTTCGACACTTTCTGAAGACGGAACGTCGACACCGGCCCCGGGCCCGGGGCCGCGGCGCTCACCGGGTGCCGGCCGCGCGCCGCCTGCCGGCGGCGCGTGTGGGACCCGGACACCTGGTCACCGCAGGTGGTCCTTCATCACCTTTCCCGAGGCGTTCAGCGGGAGGCTCTCGAGGAACTCCACCGTCCTCGGCACCTTGAACCCCGCCATCCTGCCCTTGCTCCAGGTGATCAGCTCGTCCGCGGTGACCGGGGCGCGCCGGACGACGAAGGCCTTGCCGACCTCGCCCATCCGCTCGTCCGGGACGCCGATGACGGCCGCCTGCGCGACCGCGGGGTGCTCGAGCAGGAACCCCTCGATCTCGGCTGGGTAGGCGTTGAAGCCCCCGACGATGAACATGTCCTTCTTGCGGCCGACGATCCGCAGGTGCCCCCGCTCGTCGAGCGTGCCGAGGTCACCGGTGTGCAGCCAGCCGTCGGGGTCGATCGCCTCGGCGGTGGCGGCCGGGTCGTCGAGGTAACCCTGCATCACCGTGTACCCGCGGACGAGCACCTCGCCGTCGTCGGCGACGGCCACCTCGACACCGTCACAGGCGGTGCCGACCGTGGTCGCGATGTCCTCGAACGAGTCGCCCGGCCTCGACGCGGTCGCCGTCCCCGCCTCGGTGAGGCCGTAGCCGGTCATGATCGACCGGAACGGCAGCTCGTCACGCATCCGCCGGATCAGCTCGACGGGGATGTCGGCCGACCCGGTGACGGCGCACCGCAGCGAGGCCAGCGCGGTCTTGTCCGGCACCGCCAGCAGCGAGTGGTAGAGCGTCGGCGGGCCGGGCAGCATCGTGATCTTCTCGCGCTCGACCAGCTCGATCAGCTTGTCGATCTCGAAGACCGCCATCGGCACGATCGTCGCGCCGCGGATGAGCGCCGCGACGAGGCCCGCCTTGTACCCGAAGTTGTGGAAGAACGGGTTCACGCAGAGGTAGCGGTCGCCCTCGCGCAGGTCGGCGAGTTCGCACCACTCCTCGTACAGCCGCAGCGTCTGCCGGTGGTTCATCATGACGCCCTTGGGACGCCCGGTCGTGCCCGAGGTGAACAGGATGTCGGCGGTCTCGTCGCCGTCCTGGCCCACCGGCCTGTCGAGCGGCGCGCCGCTCGACAGGAAGCCCGACTTGATGTCGACCGCGGGGACACAGGTGGTGCCGGCGTAGACCTGCCCGAGGAAACCCTCCTGGACCAGGACCATCCTGGCCCCGCTCCGGCGGAGGATGTCGTCGGCCTCCTCCGCCTTGTACCGGGTGTTCACCGGCACCAGAACCCCACCGGCGGTCAGCAGCCCGAAGGCCGCGATGATCCACTCGGCGGAGTTCGGCGCCCAGATCGCGGCCCGGTCGCCCTTGCCCACCCCCGCCGCCGCGAACGAGCCCGCGGCGACACGGATGCGGTCGACCAGCTCGGTGTAGGTGAGGCGCAGCGCACCGTCGACGACCGCCTCGGCGTCGTCGAAGCGGTCGGCCGCGCTCAGCACCATCTCCGGGATGGTTTCCCATTTCATCCCGAGATCAGCCTGGCCAGGTTTCCGCCCATGATCAGGGCCTTCTCCTCGTCGGTGAGGTTCTTGAGCTCGTCGACGAAGCTCGCCGGGTCACCGAGGCCCTCGGGGTGCGGGAAGTCCGAGCCGAACAGCACCCGCTCGACGCCGAGCAGCTCGGCGAGGTCGGCCATGTTCTCTTCCCAGAACGGGCTGATGTGCACGTTGCGCCGCAGCACCGACACCGGCTCCTCGGCGAACTGCTGCGGGTACTTCTTGTAGACGTCCTTCAGGGTCTTGATCAGCGGGCCGACCCAGGAGGCGCCGTTCTCGACGACGGCGATCTTCAGGGTGGGGAACCGGGACAGCGCGCCATGGCAGATCAGCGCGGCCACCGAGTCCTCGATCGGACGCCACTGGCCGATCATCCGGAAGACGTCCGGCTGGAACGGCAGGAACTCGCGCTTATTGCTCTCCCAGTCGTCGGTGTACCGGCTGTAGCCGCTGTCCGAGGAGTGCAGCGCGACCAGCAGGTCGTACTCGACGACCTTCTCCCAGAACGGGTCGAACTCCGGAAGGCCGAACGACCGCGAGCCACTGAACCCGGGGACCGGCGCCGGACGGATCAGGATCGCCTTCGCTCCGCGCTCGACGACCCACTCCAGCTCCTCGATCGCCTTCTCGACGATCGGCAGCGTGATCACCGGAGTGGTGAAGATCCGGTTCTCGTAGTTGAACTGCCACGTCTCGTACAGCCACTCGTTGAGCGCGTGGATGACGATGTGGGTCAGCTCCGGGTCGTCGCTCATCCGCTCCTCGAGCAGACTCGCGAGCGTCGGGAACATCAGCGTCCGCTCGATGCCCTGCTCGTCCATGAGCTCGAGGCGGGACTTCGGCTCACGGAAGGCCGGGATCGAGCGCATCGGCTTGCCGATGATCTCCCGGTAGGACTTGCCCTCCGGGTTGCCGATGCGGAAGTAGTCCTCCTGCGCACCGGGCCGGGCGACGACCTCGAAGGTCGGATTGGGGATGTACTCGCTGATGTGACCCCGGACAGCGATCTTGGTCCGGCCGTCCACCTCGACGTACCGGATCGCGCCCTTGAACTCCTCGGGCAGGTACTTGGTGAACGCGTCCTGGGTCTCGTACAGGTGGTTGTCCGCGTCGAAGATCGGGTACGGCGGCACTCGCGTAGACATTGAGATCCTCCCTTACTGATAAGGAGAACCCTATTCTCTTCCCTGCCCAGCCGCAATGTGTCCCGATGGGTCCCCCTGACGGTCTCCCTGCGGGACGGCGCGCAGCTCCCGCCGGAGCACGACCTTCTGGATCTTACCGCTGGGTGTCCGGGGGAAGTCCTCGATCGCGCGAAGCTCCTCGGGCCACTTCTGCCGGGCCAGACCGGCCCGCGCGAAGTGCGCGCGCACCTCCTCCAGGGTGGGCAACTCGCTCCCGGGCTGCAGCCGCAGGATCGCGGCGGCGTGCTCGCCGAGCCTGACGTCGGGGGCCGCGACCACCGCGACCTCGGCGACCCCGGGCATGGTGAGCAGCACCTCCTCGACCTCGAGCGCGCTGATGTTCTCCCCGCCGCGGATGATGAAGTCCGCCTTGCGGTCGACGATCGTCAGGTAGCCGTCGGCGTCGAGGACACCGACATCGCCCGTGCGGTACCAACCGTCGGCGTCGAAGACCTGCTCGGTCAGGGCCTCGTCGAGGTAGCCGAGGCAGAGGTCCGGGCCGCGGCTGAGGATCTCGCCGTCGGCGTCGAGCCGGATCTCCACCCCGGGCAGCGGGTCACCGTCGGTGAACAGCCGCTTCTCCGCCGGCGCGGTGTGGCGCGAGCCGGTGATCGACGGATGCTCGGTGCTGCCGTAGGACCGGAAGACGGTGATGCCGAGCTCGTCCAGCCGGGTGGTGACCGCCGCTGGGACGGACGACCCGCCCAGCCCGGCGTACTTCATCGCCGGCAGGTGCTGCTCGGGCGAAAAGCTCGGGTGGTCCAGCAGGCTCGTCACGAAGTAGGTGGCGCCGCCGCCGACGGTCAGCCCGTCGCTCACCATCAGTTCCAGGGCCCGGGCCGGGTCCCAGACGTCGGCCAGGTTGATCGGCCGGCCGTCCAGGACGGGGATCAGGAACGCGTTCAGCATGCCGATGAAGTGCCCCACCGGCGCGGCGGTGAGCTGGCGGCCGCGGTCCGGCGGGTAGAGGCCGGCGAGCTGGCGCGTCTCGAAGCCGAGGGTCTGATGGGTGTGGATGACCCCCTTGGGGTCACGGGTGGTTCCCGAGGTGAACGCGATCACCGCCGGGGCGGCCGGATCGGTGGCGATCACGCCGGGCAGCGGGGCGTCGGCGAGCAGCTCGTCGAAGTCGCGGCCGACCACGCCGACGACGGGGACGTCCCGGCTCAGGTCGGGCTGGTACTCCATCCGCCCGAAGCCCTCGGCGGTGACGAAGACCTTGGGTGAGGTCCGCTCCAGGATGTAGCCGAGCTCTTTGCGCCCGTAGAAGTGCACGACGGGAACCACAACCGCCCCGAGGAAGGAGGACGCCCAGAAGACGGCGGCCGCCTCCATCCAGTTCGGCAGCTGGAAGACGACGACGTCACCGGGGCCGACGCCGCGGGCCCGCAGCCCGGCGGCGAGCCGGCGGGCGACCTGCTCGACGTCGCGGAACGTCCCGGACCACGGCCGGACCGCCGAGTGGACGCGGAACTCCGCGTCGGGGGTCGCGTCGAGGCCGGCGGCGAGCAGGCCGCCCAGCGTCTCGGGCGTCCACCACCCTTCGTCCTCGTACCGTTTGACCAGCTCAGGTGGGATCGTGCGCATGACGCGAGCTCCGATCTCTGACGATACCTAGACTCTCTCAGGCAGAGAGGACAAGTTCCACCTCTCCCCGCGACCGACCACAACAGCGGCATCTGCGGACGGGGTGGCGGGACGACCGTGCACGCCGCCGACAGACCCCTGCCAGCAGGCCGGAATGGTACTCTTCATTACAAAGAATCGAATTCTCGGCCGCTCGTTGGCCGTGGACCGTTCCTGAGCCGTGGAGTCGCGCCCGTGATTGATCTTGAGCTGGATGATGGGCTCGCCGTCATCACCATCGACCGGCCGGAGGCGCGCAACGCCATCTCGCTGGCGACCATGGGCGAGCTGGAGAAGGCGCTGGACGCCGCCGCGGGCGCGGGCGCGCTCGTCGTCCGGGGCGCCGGCGACCGGGCCTTCGTCTCGGGCGGCGACCTCAAGGAGCTCGCCGCACTGCGCACCGAGGACGAGGCCACCGGCATGGCGCTGCGGATGCGCCAGATCTGCGACCGGATCGCGGACTTCCCCGCCCCGGTCATGGCCGCGCTCAACGGGCACGCGCTGGGCGGGGGCGCCGAGGTCGCGGTGGCCGCGGACATCCGGGTCGCCGCCGACGACATCAAGATCGGTTTCACCCAGTCGACCCTGGCGATCATGCCCGCCTGGGGCGGCGCCGAGCGCCTGGCGGACCTGGTCGGGCGGGGCCGGGCGCTGCTGCTCGCCGGCACCGGTGTCACCCTCGGCGCGGCCGAGGCGGAGCGGCTCGGCCTGCTCGACCGGGTCCTGCCCCGCGCAGAGTTCGACGCGGGCTGGCGCGCGCTGGCGAGGTCGCTCGCCACTCCCCCGGCCCGGGCGATCAAGTACGTCATGAACGGCGGGGTCGGCGCCGAGGAGTCGGCCCGCACCTTCGCCCGGCTGTGGGTGGCCGACGAGCACTGGGCAGCCGTCGAGCGGGCGACGAAGCGCACCCGCTGAAGCTGTCGCTGTCGCGGGCGGCAGGCTCAGGTGACCGCGCCGGCGCCCTTGAGCTCGATGATGCGGTCCCAGTCCAGACCCAGCTCCATGAGGATCTCCTCGGTCTGGGCGGCGAACTCGGGGGCGGGTCCGAGCTCGGGGGCGGACACGTCGAACTGGACCGGGCTGGAGACGAGCTCGATCTCCCCGGCCGGGAGCAGGTACTCGTTCGCCCGGATCTGAGCGTCGCCGCCCACCTGCAACGAGTCCTGTACCGGGGCCCACGGCCCGGACAGCGTGGCCAGCCGCTCGGTCCACTCCGCCAGGGTGCGGGCGGCGAACGCCTCCCTGAGCAGCTTCACCGCCTCCTCGGCGTTGGCCGCGATCAGCTCGGCGGAGGCGAACCGCGGGTCGTCGGCCAGCTCCGGCCGGTCGATGTGCCGGCAGACGTCCGGCCAGTACCGGCCGGCCTGCAGCATGACCAGCGAGAGGAACCGGCCGTCGGAGGTCCGGTACAGCGCGGACAGCGGGTTGGGCGAGGCGAGCGAGCCGGGCTCGGGGGCCACCAGCGGCTCGTCGAGCAGGAGCGACAGGGCGATCGACTGCCCCATCGCCCACAGCCCACTGCCCAGCAGTGAGACGTCGACGACGGACGGCTCGCCGGTGCGCTCCCGCCGGAACAGGGCCGCCGCGATCCCGCCGGCGAGGTTCGTGCCCGAGATCGTGTCTCCGTAGGCCGGACCGGGCGGCGGCGTCATGCCGTCGCGGCTGCGGGGGGTGATGCTGGCCGCGCAGGAGGCACGCGCCCAGAAGGCGGTCATGTCGAAGCCGCCCTTCTCCGACTCCACCCCGCGCGGGCCCAACGCGCTCCCGCGAGCATAGATGATCTTCGGGTTGATCGCGCGGACGTCCTCGACGTCGATGCCGAGGCTGCGGCGCGAGCGTGGCAGGAAGCTGGTCAGGAACACGTCCGCGCGCCGGATCAGCTCCTCGAGGACCGCCTTGCCCTCCGGCTTCGACATGTCGAGGCCGAGGCTGCGCTTGCCGCGGTTCGCGTGCTCGATGTTCGGGTTCGGGCCGTCGCCGACCTTGAGATTGCCGGTCTGCTTCAGCCCGCGCTGCGGGTCGCCGGTGACGGCGTGCTCGACCTTGATGACCTCGGCGCCCCAGTCGGCGAGCACGCCGCCCGCGGACGGCACGAAGCCGTACATCGCCACCTCGAGAACCCGGATCCCCTCGAGCGGCTTCATGCGGCCGCCCGCGCGATCGTCCTGTGCTTCATGTGCTCCTCCAGCCCACGGCGCCGACTCCCGGGCACCCGCCGTCGGAGCCGGTGCGCGAACGCCCGCGCGTCGTCCCGCGCGGTCGCGCCGGCCGGGTCGACGTCGCCGGGTGGTGGGGGCGCGGACCGCCGCCACCTCCCGATGCCCGGAAAGGATGACTGAAAGTTACATTCTCGAGACAAGCGAATCAACCGTCCGGTCGGCGAGAACGAACCGGTGCCCCCGCCGGCGGGGGCGCTCGGCGGCCGCCGACCCGCCCGATCGCGCCCCGCCGACGTCGAGCCCAACCACGCCGCGCACCCGGGTGCCGCGTCCCGGAAACCGCGCCGCGCCGCGCGGTTATCCGAGCGCGGTGGCGAAGATCTGCGGGAGGTCGACCGTGGTGCGGATGCCCGGCGCGGCCGCGCAGACGGTGGGCACGGCGTTGACCGCACGGTTGGCGGTGTACGCGGGCGCGACCGCCGCCATGCGCTCCATCGGGATCGGGAAGCGCAGGTCGATGTCGAGGGGAGCGTCACCCTCGACGGCGACGTGCCAGCCGGTGGCGCGGATGTCCCAGTCCTGCTCGATGTCGGCGGTGCAGTACCAGGTCGCCCGGAAGCTCATGACCTCGCGGCCGCCACGCAGGCCCGACACCGTCAGCCGCTGGGCGACCACCGTGCCCGCCTCCAGCGTGCCGGCGGCGATGTGCACCGGCTTGGCCGACGTCCCCACGTCGCCGGAGGCCTCCAGCCCGTCGAGCGGCATCCCGAGCGCGTCGGCGACGAGGTTCAGCGAGGGGCCGAAGCTGGTCTTGCCGTGGGAGAGGCGGCCCTCGTCGAACTCGCCCGGTGCCTGACCGAAGCCCATCACGTCGAACAGCAGGCCCGGCGAGTCCCGCCGTGACAGGTCGGCGAACTCCGCGATGGCCAGCCGGTCGAGCCGGCGCTGGATGGAGGACAGCACCAGCGGAAGCGCCTCCGAGATGAACCCGGGGCTGCTGCCGGTGCTGTGGATGGAGCTGCCGCCCTGCTCGCAGGCCGCCTCGACCTGCTTGCGCACCTCGGGATCGATGTCCTCCAGCCGGTGGAACTCGCCGCGGGTCGTGACGATGTTCGCGCCCGAGGCGAGGATCCGGCTGACCTCGTCGACGTCGAAGTACCTGGGCATGTAGAGGACGCAGTCGGCGCCGAGCGCGAGGACCTCGTCGGCGTCGGCGGTCGCGGCCACGCCGGTCGCGCCGACGCCGGCGAGGTCACCGGCGTCGCGGCCCGCCTTCTCCGCCGAGTGCACGAAGACACCGGCCAGCTCGAGGCCAGGGTGCTCGATGACGGCACGTAACGCGTACGTGCCGATGTTGCCGGTCGCCCACTGCACGACCCTGTGCTTCCCCATGGTTGTCATCCCCTCCTGGACGCCGGGACGCGCGGCCTCGGGCATGACGGCGAGCCCGACATGCCCTCGACAGCCGCGCCGGCGGCGTCGTGTGACGGCCGCTCCGGTGTGACGACGACGTTGACGGCCGCATCAGGTGACAGTCGCGTCGATATGACACCGGAGTCGGTATGGCAGACGATGTGATGCGAGCACCGGCCACCGCGCGCCGGCCGACGGAGACCAGCGCCGACACGACTCGCGCCGACAGGGTCGGCGAGGAGCCGACGAGCAGGGGTACGGGAGAACGACCAGGCCGGGGCGCCCGTACCGCCGGTCGACCGCGGAACGAGGCGCGGTCTGTGCTCTGCACCACAGCGTAGGCTCGGCCTGACACGGCCGTCAATATTGTCGCGACTACGGCCGAATTGTCATGGGCGCAGCTCGTCGTGGGTCCAACTCGTCGTGATTCATGACGCGGCTGCCACCACGGGCACCTCGACGGCCGCCATCCCGAACACTCGCGCAGGAGGATTCGTGCTGCTCAACGGAAGGTCTGTTCTGGTCACCGGCGGTGCGTCGGGCCTGGGCCTGGGTACCGTGCGGGTCCTGCTGGAGCGCGGTGCGGCGGTCACCGTCGTGGACCTGCCGTCGTCGCCGGGCAAGGACGTCGCCGCCGAGCTCGGTGTGCGTTTCGTCGCCGCGGACATCACCGACACCGAGCAGTTCGACGCGGCGCTGGACGAGGCCGAGACCGCCGGCCCGCTGCGCGCCGTCGTGCACTGCGCCGGCCGGGGCGGCGACCGCAACCGCATCCTCGACAAGCAGGGCAACGCCGGCCCGCTCGACAGCTACGCCGACGTCATCCGGATCAACCTGGTGGGCACGTACAACGTCGTGCGGCTGGCCGCGCAGCGGATGGCGAAGAACGAGGAGCTGCTCGACGGCGACCGCGGCGCGATCGTGCTGACCGCCTCCGTCGCGGCCTTCGAGGGCCAGATCGGGCAGACCGCCTACGCCAGCGCGAAGGCCGGCGTGCGCGGGATGACGATCGTCGCGGCCCGGGACCTGGCGAGCTGGGCGATCCGGGTGAACACCATCGCCCCCGGCGTGTTCGAGACCCCGATGCTGGGCCGGCTGCGCGACGACATCCGTGACGGCCTGGCCGCGGGGGTGCCGCACCCGAAGCGGCTGGGCACTCCGGCCGACTTCGGCCGCCTGGCCACCGACCTGCTCGAGAACTCCTACCTCAACGGCGAGGTCATCCGGCTCGACGGCGCCCTGCGGATGGCGCCCCGCTGACACCGCGTCGGTGCCGGCGGCGACGCTGACACCGCGTCACCGGTCGACAAGCCGATCACCAGCTACCGAGAGAGCTCCTGGCCTCTGCGACGGCGACATGAGAGTGTCGTCACAGACGTTGCGGGGTGTTTGTGCGGCTCCGCCCGAGCGTGTCGGCGGGCCGCGGCCGGCGGCGTCCGGCGGCAGCCCGTCCCGGGGGCACCCGACACGGGCGCCGGGCTGTCCCTGGACCGACTCGAGTAGAAGCTGGTATCGACGTCAATGTTAAATACTTGTCGGCCGGCAGGAACGCCGACCGCTTCCTGGGCG
>NZ_CASGGV010000345.1:0-24284 GCF_949319125.1 Frankia sp. Hr75.2
CCGCCCCCCCCGCTTCCGTTCGGGACGGATCTCAGCTGGCGGGCGTGGCCGCCCGGTGGCGCGGGATCGCCAGCGCGGCGACCGCCGCCGCCACCGCTGCCCCGGCGCACAGGCCGAACAGCTCCCGGTAGCCGGTGAGGGAGGGCAGCTCGGCCGCGCCGACGGTCATCGTCTCCGCCACCAGGATGCTCCCGCCGATGGCGCTGGCCAGCGAGCTGCCGATCGCCCGGAACAGCGTGTTCAGGCCGTTGGCCGCGGCGATCTCCTCCGGCGGGGTGTGCGCGTTGATCAGTGACGGCATCGCCGCGTAGCCGATGCCCGTCCCGATGCCGACCACCGTCGTACCCGCGATGATCTCCGGCATGGACCCGGTGAAGGTGATCCGCGCCAGCCATCCGACGGCGACGATGACCGCGCCCAGGGCGAGGGTCTGTCCGGCGCCGCGCATCGCCACCAGCCGCGCGGAGACCGGGGCGAGGAACAGCATCCCCAGGGCGCCGGGCAGCAGGACGAGGCCGCCGACGACCATGGAGGAGCCGAAGCCGTACCCGCTCGTCTCGGGTGCCTGCACGTAGGACGACGTCCCGATCAGCAGCGCGAACAGCGCGAAGCCGAACAGCAGCGAGGCGAGGTTCGTCAGGACGAGCGGGCGCCGGCGCAGGGTCCGCATGTCCACCAGCGGCTCGCGGATGCGCAGCTCGGCCAGCCCCAGCGCCACCAGCAGCACGACGGCCAGCGCGAGCAGGCCGATCACCCGGGCGGAGCCCCAGCCCCAGTTGGCGGACTCGGCGAGCGGGAGCAGCAGCGCCACCAGCGCCGCGCTCAGCAGCACGGCCCCCACGAAGTCGATCCGGCCGCCGCGGCGGTTGGGCGCCTCGGGCACGATCGCGAACACGCCGGCGAGCGCGACGGCGCCGCCGGCGAAGGTGATCCAGAACAGGATGTGGAAGTCGAAGTGGTCGGCGAGCAGGCCGGCCATCGGCAGGCTCACCGCGGCTCCCACCCCGAGCATCGCGCTGATCAGGGCGATGGCCGAACCGGCACGCTCGCGCGGCAGCAACGCGCTGAGCAGGCTGATCCCGAGCGGGATGACCGCCGTCGACACGCCCTGCATCGAACGGCCGACGATCAGCAGCGCGATGTTGTCGGTCAGGGCGGCGAGCAGCGAGCCGACGACGAGCATGGCGAGGGCGACCAGCAGCAGCCGGCGCTTGCCGAACATGTCACCCAGCCGGCCGAACACCGGCACCGCGATGGCGGCGACGAGCAGCGTCGAGGTCAGCAGCCACTCGACCTCGCTGGCCGAGGCGTTCAGCTCGGCGGGCAGCGTCGGCAGCACCGGCACGAGCAGGGACTGCGACATGGACACCACGAGCGCGCCGAATCCGACGACGACGAGCTCGGCCCGCCCCCGCCCCGGTGAGGTGCGGGCGCGGGCCTGCGCCGAGCGTGGCTTCGTCTGCGTGGACAGATCGGTCATGTTCGGCCCTTCGTGGGTCGCGTCGGCCTGGCCCTGCGCCGCTGCGACCGGCCGCACGACCTAGGTCATTAACGGAAGGATCTCTTCCGGTTAAGCTAACACAAGCGGAGGAAATCCTTCCGGTTCAAGGACGCGGACCAGCATGTGACGGCGGACTCAGCGCAAGGGAGGACCCACCGCAACCGGGGATCCTGCGCAACCGGGGACCCGGCGCGGCGAACCGTTCCGTCAGCTGCGGGCGGCGGCGGCCGGCGCGAGCGCGTCGAGATCGAGGTTCAGATCGAGGACGTCGACGCTGCGCTCGCCGATGAAGCCCAGGGCCCGGCCGGTGGTGTTCTCGTCGACGAGGTCACGGACCTTGCCGGCGGGCAGGCCACGCTCGCGGGCGACCCGCGGGATCTGCAGCTCGGCGTAGGCCGGACTGATGCCGGGGTCGAGGCCGCTGCCGCTGGCGGTCACCGCGTCGGCGGGCACGGGCGGGGTCTCGGGAGCGTCGCCGCGGACGAGGACCCGCTCACCCGCGGCGATGTCGTCGCCGGGGGCGCGGCAGGCGACCGCGACTCCCCGGTAGGTGGCGAGGAACGGGGTGGTGGGGCAGGGCTCGTTGGCGCTCACCACCCGGATGATCGGGCCGGCGGGACCGGGGCCGGCGTGGTAGACGGCGAGGACGGCCCCGACGCCGGAGGCGGTGCAGTACTTCCGGCCGCCGTCGACCCCCTCCCGCTCACCGATCGCCAGGCTGCGTTCGCAGACCTGGGTGAGCAGGCTCTGCCGGCTCTCGTCCTCGGGGGTGGCCAGGTCGTCGGGGGTGTCGACGACATCCTCGGGCCCGAGGTTGGACGCCGACGTGGCGGTCGGGTCGTAGCCGTCACCCGCGGCGGACGGCCGGCTCTGGAAGTACGCGGGCAGCGCGTTGCCGTCGCTGTCGGTGAACGACTGGCCGATCAGCGCCGAGCCGACGCGCTGGCCTGCCGCGTTGGTGACGATCGAGCCGTCCGCCCGGTCTTTGAGGCCGGGGATCTGGGCGATGGCGAGAATCGCGAGCGGGTACGCGAGCCCGAGGATCACGGTGAGGACGAGCAGGGCGCGCAGCGCCGCGAGGTGCTGGCGCAGCCAGGACGGAAGCCGAGTCGACATGGTTCAGCCCACTCCCGGGATGAACTGGACGAGAAGATCGATGACCTTGATACCGGCGAACGGGACGACGATCCCGCCGAGGCCGTAGACGTAGAGGTTGCGGCTGAGCAGCTTCGACGCGCTGGCGGGGGTGTAGCGCACACCGCGCAGCGCGAGCGGGATCAGCGCGACGATGACGAGGGCGTTGAAGATGACCGCGGAGAGGATCGCCGACTCGGGGCTGGCCAGCCGCATGACGTTGAGCCTGTCCAGGCCGGTGTAGACGCCGGCGAACATCGCCGGGATGATCGCGAAGTACTTGGCGACGTCGTTGGCGATGGAGAAGGTCGTCAGCGCCCCGCGGGTGATGAGCAGCTGCTTGCCGATCTCGACGATCTCGATGAGCTTCGTCGGGTTGCTGTCGAGGTCGACCATGTTGCCGGCCTCCTTCGCGGCCGACGTGCCGGTGTTCATGGCCACCCCGACGTCGGCCTGCGCGAGCGCGGGCGCGTCGTTGGTGCCGTCGCCGGTCATCGCGACGAGCTTGCCGCCCGCCTGCTCCCTGCGGATCAGCGCGAGTTTGTCCTCCGGAGTCGCCTCGGCGAGGAAGTCGTCGACACCCGCCTCGTCGGCGATCGCCTTCGCGGTGAGCGGGTTGTCCCCGGTGATCATCACGGTGCGGATACCCATCCGGCGCATGGCGTCGAAGCGCTCCCGCATGCCGGACTTCACGACGTCCTTGAGCTGGATGACGCCGAGCACCCGCGCGGCCGGGCCGGACGGGCCGTCGGTGATCTCGCCGACGACGAGGGGGGTACCACCCGAGGCGGAGATGCCGTCCACGATCTCCCCGACCTGGGCCGGCACCTGGCCGCCGTTCTCCCGCACCCACCGGGTGACCGCGCTCGCCGCCCCCTTGCGAACCCGCCGGGCGCCGACGGCGCTGGACGTCCCGGGGGCGCCGGGCGCGCCCGGGCCGGTGGGCGTGCTCGGGCCGGTGGGCTCGGGCGCCAGGTCGACGCCGGACATCCTGGTCTGGGCGGTGAAGTGCACGAACGTCGCGTGCCGCAGCTCGCCCGGGGTGCGTTCGCGCAGGCCGTGGTGCTCCTTGGCGAACACGACGACCGAACGGCCCTCGGGGGTCTCGTCGGCGAGCGAGGAGAGCTGGGCGGCGTCCGCGAGCTCGGCCTCACTCACGCCGCCGACGGCGAGGAACGCGCTGGCCTGCCGGTTCCCCAGGGTGATGGTGCCGGTCTTGTCGAGCAGCAGGGTGTTGACGTCGCCGGCGGCCTCCACCGCCCGGCCGCTCATCGCGAGCACGTTGCGCTGGACGAGCCGGTCCATCCCGGCGATGCCGATCGCGGAGAGCAGCGCACCGATCGTGGTCGGGATCAGGCAGACCAGCAGGGACGCGAGCACGATCCCGGTGATCCCGTCACCGGTCAGGGTGGAGCTGTCCGGCAGCGCCGGCTGCTGCGCCTTCGAGTAGATCGCCAGCGGCTGCAACGTGGCGACGGCCAACAGGAAGATGACGGTCAACGCGGCCAGCAGGATGTTGAGCGCGATCTCGTTCGGCGTCTTCCGCCGGTTCGCGCCCTCGACCAGGGCGATCATCCGGTCGATGAAGCTCTCCCCGGGCTTCTGGGTGATCCGCACGACGATCCGGTCGGAGAGCACCCTCGTTCCGCCGGTGACCGAGGACCGGTCACCACCGGACTCCCGGATCACCGGCGCCGACTCGCCCGTGATCGCCGACTCGTCGACGCTGGCGATGCCCTCGACGATGTCACCGTCCCCGGGGATGAACTCCCCCGCCTCCACGACGACCAGGTCGTGCTGGGCGAGCCGCGGCGCGGGAACGTTCTCCACGGCCGCGGCCTCGACGGCCTGCCCGATCTGCCAGCCGACGAGCCGGCGGGCGACGGTGTCGGTCTTGGCCCGGCGCAGGGCGGCGGCCTGCGCCTTGCCGCGCCCCTCCGCGACGGCCTCGGCGAGGTTCGCGAAGATCACGGTGAGCCACAGCCACACGGTGATCAGCCAGCCGAACGCCGACGGGTCGGTGATCGCGAGGACGGTGGTGAAGGCGGCGCCGATCTCGACGATCAGCATGACCGGGTTGTGCCACAGGGTCCGCGGGTCGAGCTTGCGCACCGCGCTGGGCAGGGACGTCCAGAGCTGCTTCGGGTCGAGCAGGCCGCCCCCGACCCGCCGCGGCTGGTCCGGCGGCGTTTCCCGGCCGACGGCGCTGGCGCTGTCCTGGTGCGCGGCGATGGTGGTGGTACTCATCGGTCAGTGAATCCCTTCCGCGAAGGGCCCGAGAGCCAGCGCGGGAAAGAAGGTGAGCGCCACGATGATCAACGTGACGCCGGTGAGCATCCCGACGAACTGGGGCCGGTGCGTCGGCAGCGTTCCGGCGGTGACGGGTACCGGCGCCTGCCGGGCCAGCGAGCCCGCCAGGCCGAGCACGAAAATCATCGGGAGGAACCGGCCGAACATCATCGCCAGCCCGAGCGCGGTGTTGTACCAGGTGGTGTTCACCGTGATCCCGGCGAACGCCGACCCGTTGTTGTTCCCCGCGGAGGTGAACGCGTAGAGAACCTCGGACAGGCCGTGCGCGCCGGAGTTGAGCATGCCCGCCCGCTGGCCGGGCAGCGCCATCGCGACCCCGGTGCCGAGCAGCACGATGATCGGCGTGGTCAGGAAGTACAGCGACGCGAACTTCATCTCCCGCGCGCCGATCTTCTTCCCGACGTACTCCGGGGTCCGCCCGATCATCAGCCCGGCGACGAAAACCGTCACGACGGCCAGGACCAGCATTCCGTACAGGCCCGATCCGACACCGCCCGGCGCCACCTCGCCCAGCATCATGTTGAACAGCAGGGTCGCGCCTCCGAGGCTCGTGTAGGAATCGTGGAACGAGTTCACCGCGCCGGACGATGTCAGGGTCGTGGCGGTGGCGAACAGCGCCGAGTTCGCGACGCCGAACCGGGCGTCCGTCCCCTCGGTGGCCGCGCCGACGGCCTCGGGAACAGTGCCGTGGTGCGCGACCTGGAAGGCCATGTTCACCGTGAGGCTGCCCAGCGCGATCAGCGCCATCGCCGCGACGATCGCCAGGCCCTGGCGCCTGTCCCCGACCAGCCGGCCGAAGGTGCGCGGCAGCGAGAAGGCGATCATGAGCAGGAGGTAGATCTCGAACAGGTTCGTCCACGCCGCCGGGTTCTCGAACGGATGCGCGGAGTTGACGTTGTAGAAGCCGCCGCCGTTGGTACCGAGCTCCTTGATGACCTCCTGGCTGGCCACCGGCCCCCCGGTGATCGCCTGCCGGCCGCCGGCCACGGTCGTCACCACGTGGTTGCCGTGCAGGTTCTGGATCGCCCCACCGGCGATCAGCACGATCGCGCCGAGGACGCAGATCGGCAGCAGGACCCGCACGATCGTCCGCGTCAGATCGACCCAGAAGTTACCGATCTCGTCGCCGGTGCCCACAACACCATCCATGCTGCCCGGACCCGCCGCGACCGGCGCGCGCCGGCGCGCGAAACCGCGCACGACGGCGATCGCCACCGAGATGCCGACCGCGGCCGAGGCGAAGTTCTGCACCGCCAGGCCGGCCATCTGGGTGAAGTGCGACATCGTCGACTCACCCGAGTACGCCTGCCAGTTCGTGTTCGTCGTGAAGCTCACGGCGGTGTTCCAGGCCAGCGCGGGTGACACCCCGGAGAAGCCCAGATCCCAGGGCAGATGGTCCTGGACCCGCTGCAACAGGTACAGGAACAGCACGGACACGGCGGAGAACGCAAGAACGCTGCGGGCGTACACCGTCCACCGCTGGCCCGCGTTCGGATTCACCCCCGTCAGCCGGTATATCGCCCGCTCGACAGGAAGGTGCTTCTCGCTGGTGTACACCCGGAACATGTAGTCGCCGAACGGCCGATAAGTCATGGCGAGGGCGCCGACCAGCAGCAGCGCCACCAGTATTCCGGCCACCGTCATGGACACTAGAAGCGCTCCGGGAACAGCAGGGCCGCGACCATGAGAACTCCCAGGACGATCGCCAGCACCAAACCGGCGACGTTCTCCGCGGTCACAGCCGCTCAACCCCCCGCAGAACAAGCGCCAACAGCGCGAAACAGGCGACTGTCAGCGCGACGTACACGACGTCGAGCACGGTTCCTCCTCAGAGCATCGACGGCCCCGCCGTCCCTCCTGTCACTGGCGTCCAGAACTCGTGGCGCGGGGCGAGCGACGTCAGTAAAGCGTGACCAATGGTCAGATTGACGATCTCTCACAGGTTTCTAACGGCTACGCGGCGCTTTCTAACAGGACAGTAACGGCGATCATGAGAAACGCCGGGCGGGGCCGCGCCGGAGCCTTTCGCCGACCCCCGCGCCGGCCGCACCATGGGTGGGTGCCACGAGGAACCCTGCGGATCTACCTGGGCGCCGCGCCGGGCGTCGGCAAGACCTATGCCGCGCTCGACGAGGCCCACCGCCGCTCCGAACGGGGCACCGACGTCGTCATCGGCTTCGTCGAGACGCACGGCCGCCCGCGCACGGCCGCGATGCTCCACGACCTGGAGATCGTCCCCCGCCGGACGCTGACCTACCGGGGCGGCTCGTTCACCGAGATGGACCTCGACGCCGTCCTCGCCCGACGCCCCGAGGTCGCCTTCGTCGACGAGCTGGCACACACCAACGTCCCGGGCAGCCGCCACGCCAAGCGGTGGCACGACGTCCAGGAGCTGCTCGCCGCCGGCATCGACGTCATCTCCACCGTCAACGTCCAGCACCTGGAGTCGCTCAACGACGTCGTCGGGACCATCACCGGCGTCCCGCAGCGCGAGACCGTGCCCGACGACGTCGTCCGCCGCGCCGACCAGGTCGAGCTCGTCGACATGGCCCCGGAGGCGCTGCGCCGCCGGATGGCGCACGGCAACGTCTACGGGCCCGAGAAGGTGGACGCGGCGCTGGCCAACTACTTCCGCGTCGGCAACCTCACCGCGCTGCGCGAGCTCGCCCTGCTCTGGCTGGCCGGCAAGGTCGACGACCAGCTCGACCGCTACCGCGCCGACCACGGCATCGGCGGGACGTGGGAGACCCGCGAGCGCGTCGTGGTCGCCCTCACCGGCGGCCCGGAGGGCGACACGCTGATCCGCCGGGCCTGCCGGATCGCCGCCCGGGGCAAGGGCGCCGACCTGCTCGCGGTGCACGTCGCCCGCTCCGACGGCCTCACCGGCGCCGACCCGTCCGCGCTGGCCCGCCAGCGGGCGCTGGTCGAGAGCCTCGGCGGCAGTTACCACCAGGTGATCGGCGACGACGTCCCCACCGCGCTGCTCGAGTTCGCCCGGGCCGAGAACGCCACCCAACTGGTGCTCGGCGCCAGCCGCCGCGGCCGCCTCGCCCGCATCCTCAGCCCGGGTATCGGCGCGACCACGACGACCAGGTCCGGTTCCATCGACGTCCACATGGTCACCCACTCCGAGGCGTGGGGGCACCGGCCGGCCCCGGCGGGCGGTGCGGACGCGGCGGCGCACCGGCCCGCCCGGCCTGGCTGGCCCGGCTGGCGGCTCCCCCGCGGTCGGACGGCCCTGGAACCCCGCCGGCGGATCATCGCCGCGGGGCTCACGCTGGCGCTCGTCCCGGCGCTCACCGCCGGGCTCGCCGCGAGCCGCGGCACGTTCAACCTGACCACGGAGATGCTCGCCTACCTGCTGATCGTGGTCACGGTGGCGCTGGTCGGCGGGTTCGGGCCCGCGCTGCTCTGCGCCGTCGCGAGCTCGCTGCTGCTCAACTACTACTTCACCGCGCCGGTGACCGAATGGACCATCGCCGACGGCGACAACGTGCTGGCGCTGCTCGGGTTCGTGCTCGTCGCCAGCCTGGTCAGCCGGGTGGTGTCCACCTCCGCCCGCCGCTACGAGCAGGCCGTGCGTGCCTCCGCCGAGGCCGCGACCCTCTCCGTGCTGGCCGGCAGTGTCCTGCGCGGCGAGGACGCGCTGCCCGCCCTGCTCGCCCGGGCCCGGGAGACGTTCGGGATGACCTCGGTGACGTTGCTCGAGCGCACCGACGACGACCAGGTCGGCGGGGGATGGAGCCCGGTCGCGACCATCGCCGGCACAGGTTCCGACAGCGCGAGCGGCGCCGGGCCGGGGGCCTCCCAGGCGGGCGACGGCGACGGCAGTGAGATCGTCGACATACCGGTACGGGACGATCTGCGGCTGGTGCTGACCGGGCGGTCGCTGCCCGCCGCCGACCGGCGGATCCTCACCGCCTTCGCCGCCCAGGCCGCCGTCGCCCTCGACCAGCACCGGCTGCGCGAGGCGGCGGCCGAGGCCGCACCGATCGCGGCGGCGGACAAGGTCCGCACCGCGCTGCTCACCGCCGTCAGCCACGACCTGCGGACCCCGCTGGCCGCGGCGAAGGCCGCGGTCAGCTGCCTGCGCGGGTACGACATCACCCTCACCGACGACGAGGAGGCCGAGCTGCTCGCCACCGCCGACGAGTCCCTCGACAAGCTGACCCGCCTGGTCGAGAACCTGCTCGACATGTCCCGCCTGCAGGCCGGTGCCCTGAGCGTCTTCCCCCGCGCCGTCGGACTCGACGACATCGTCCCCCCGGCGCTCGACGAGATCGGCCCGGCCGCGAACCGGATCGGCGTGCGGGTCCCCGACGACCTGCCGGACGTCCGGGCCGACCCGGTGCTGCTCGAGCGGGTCATCGTCAACCTCGTCACCAACGCACTGCGGTACGCCCCCGCCGACACCCCGCCGGTGATCACCGCCAGCGCGCTCGGGGACCGCGTCGAGCTGCGCGTCGTCGACAGCGGGCCCGGCATCCCGGTGCGCCAGCGCGACAACGTCTTCCAGCCGTTCCAGCGCCTCGGCGACCGGGACAACACCACCGGGGTCGGCCTCGGCCTCGCGCTCTCCCGCGGCCTGGCCGAGGCCATGGGCGGCGCCCTCACCCCCGACGAGACGCCCGGCGGCGGGCTCACCATGGTGCTGTCGCTGCCGGCCGCACCCAACCCGACCGCCGTGACCAACCCGATCACCGCACCGCTGGACGTCCCCACCGGCCCGGCCGCGGACGACCGGGCCGGGTGAGGCGGGCGCGGCACGCCGTGGAGCACCGCGGCGATGATCGCGCCGATGGCGGGACCGGCGGCCCCGAGCGGAGCCCACAGGTCGCTGGCCACCAACCGGCCGTCCGAGGTGTGCGGAGCGGGCCGCCCGGGAACCGCAAAGGCGTGTCCCAGCTGACGACACGGCCGAACGCGGCGCGCCGCTCGCTGCCCGATCTGCTGCGCTGGCTCGACGAGCTGCGCCGGCGCGGCCAGGTCCACCGCGACGACCGGCAGCGGTGCTGGCACGTGCTCGGCCATCCCGAGGCGGGCGCCGTCCTCGCGGACCACCACTCGTTCTCCTCGGACCTGCGCGGCCTGCTGCCGCGGCAGGAGGACATGCCGGAGTACGACCTGCGGGAGGGCAGCTTTCAGGAGGACGTGGAGCTGTTCCAACGAGGCAACTTCGTCCGGCTCGACCCGCCCGAGCATCACCGGCTGCGCGGCCTGGCCAGCCGGGCGTTCACCCCGAGAACGGTCGCCGGGCTGGCCCCGCGCATCGCCGAGGTGACCACCGAGCTGCTCGACGCGACCGGCGGGCGGACCCGCCTCGAACTGATCGACGATCTCGCCTACCCGCTGCCGGTCATCGTGATCGCCGAACTGCTCGGCCTCCCCGCCGCCGACCGCCCGATGTTCCGGCGCTGGGCCGACGCCCTGTTCGACCGGGAGGTCGCGGACCCGGAACAGCCGTTGACCGAGCTCGCCGCGGCGAGCACCCGAGCCGCCGTGCCCGTGCTGCGCGAGATGAACGCCTACCTGCTGGACCGTATCCGGGCCTGCCGCGCCCACCCGGGCGACGATCTCACCGGCCGCCTGGTCCAGGTCGAGGTCGACGGCCAGCGGCTGGCCGACGAGGAGATCGTCGGTTTCGTGGGCCTGCTGCTGCTGGCCGGGCACATCACGACCACGGCGACCCTCGGCAACGCCGTCCTGGCCCTGGACGAGCATCCCGGCGCGGCGGCCGAGCTGCGTGCCGAGCCGGAGCTGCTGCCGGCGACGATCGAGGAGGTCCTGCGGCTGCGGACCCCGTTCCCGCGGCTGGTGCGGCGGGCCGTCGCCGACACCCGGGTGGGTGATGAGGTCATCCCGGCCGGCGCGGTGGTGACGGTCTGGCTCACGGCGGCGAACCGCGACGAGCGGGTCTTCGCCGAGCCCGACCGGTTCGACCCGCGCCGCGCGCCGAACCCGCACATCGCCTTCGGGCAGGGCATCCACTTCTGTCTCGGCGCCCCGCTGGCGAGACTGGAGGCGAGGACGGCGCTGGGCATCCTGCTCGACCGGTACCCCGACATCGCGGTCGCCGCCGACGTCCCCGTCGAGCACCGCGACCCGTGGGCGATGGTCAGCGTCAACAGCCTGCCCCTGGACGTCCGCCCCCGCTGATCGCGGGCCGCCGCGGCGCTCTCCTCGGCACCGACTCGCCCCAGGTGAACGCCCGATCCGGCATTCCGTCGGACCTGCGACTTCAGCGCTGGGCCGAGCCTTCCACGGATACACACTTGCCGCCGCCGACCGGCGTGTGTTAGACATCTGCCCAAGACGTTTGAGCGACTGCCAAATACGCCGTGTGCCGTCCGCTCCCACCCTTTGGAAGGGACGCAGGTTGACCGACTGGACGACGACCGACTTCTTCAATGACGAGTCACTCGCCGAGAACCCGTACCCCTATTTCGACGAGCTGCGCTCGGTGTGCCCGGTGCTGCCTTTACCGCATCTCGGAGTGGTGGCGGTCACCGGTTACGACGAGGCGCACGAAGTTTACCGCGACGTCGAAACGTTCTCGTCGTGCAACTCGGTCGTGGGCCCGTTCGCGACATTCCCGGTCCCGTTGGAGGGCGACGAGGTCGGGGCCATCATCGACCGCCACCGCGACCAGCTGCCGATGAACGAGCACATGGTCACGATGGACCCCCCCATGCACACCCGCGAGCGGGCACTGGTCATGCGCATGCTCACCCCGAAACGTCTCCAGGAGAACAAGGCGTTCATCTGGCGTCTGGCCGACCAGCAGCTCGACGAGTTCATCGCGGACGGCCGGTGCGAGTTCATCCGGGCGTACGCACAGCCCTTCTCCATGCTGGCGGTGGCCGACGTCCTGGGCGTTCCGGAGTCCGACCACCAGCGGTTCCGCGAGGGATTCGGGCTGACCGTCAGCCCCGGCCAGATCGGCGCCGGCGAACAGACCGACGGCGAGCTGAACGCGCTCGGCTGGCTCGACGCCTGGTTCGCCCGCTACATCGAGAGCAGGCGGCACGAGCCGCGCAACGACGTGCTGACCCAGATGGCGGCGGCAACCTACCCGGACGGGACGACGCCCGAGGTGATCTCCGTGGTGCGGGCGGCCACCTTCCTGTTCGCCGCCGGGCAGGAGACGACGGCGCGCCTGCTCGGCGCCGCGCTGAAGTTCATCGCGGAGAACCCGGGCCTCCAGGAGGAGATCCGGGAGCACCGCGAGCGCATCCCGGACCTCATCGAGGAGACGCTGCGGGTCGAAAGCCCGGTGAAAGCCGACTTCCGCCTGGCCAGGCGGACGACGACCATCGGTGACGTCGAGGTGCCGGCGGGCACCCCGGTCATGCTCCTCAACGGCGCGGCCAATCGGGATCCGCGCCAGTTCGAATGCCCGGCGGAGTTCCGCATCTCCCGCCGCAACGTCCGCCAGCACATCGCCTTCGGACGCGGAATCCACTCCTGCCCCGGCGGCCCCCTCGCCCGCGTCGAGGGTCGCATCAGCCTGGAGCGGATCCTCGACCGGACCAGGGACATCCGGATCTCCGAGGAGCACCACGGCCCGCCGGACGCACGGCGCTTCGACTACGAACCGACCTGGATCCTGCGCGGCCTGACCAACCTGCACCTGGAGTTCACCCCCGTCGAGTCGGCCCGATGACCCGCGTCGCCGTCGTCACCGGCGGGGCGTCCGGTATCGGTCTCGGTGTGGCCCGACTGTTCCTCGCCGACGGCCACCGCGTCGCCGTCCTGGACCGCGACGGCCGGGCGGCCCGGGCGGCGGCCACCGAGCTCGCCGCCATCGGAAAAGTGTTGGCCGTCGAGGCCGACGTCGCCGACCGCGAATCCGTCGATGCCGCCTTCGCGCAGGTCCGCGCCCAGCTCGGGCCCGTGGAGATCCTGGTCACGAGCGCCGGCATCGAGTCCTTCAATCCGCTGCTCAGCATCACCGCGGACGTCTGGAACCACATCATCGCCGTCAATCTCACCGGGACGTTCAGCTGCGTGCAGGCCGCCGTACCCGACATGATCGCCGCGGGCTGGGGCCGTATCGTCACGATCTCCTCGTCGAGCGCCCAGTCCGGCGCGCCGAACCTGGCGCACTACACCGCGTCCAAGGGTGGCGTCATCGCCCTCACGAAATCCCTGGCTGTCGAGCTCGCCGGCCACGGCATCACCGCCAACACCATCCCGCCGACCCTCGTCGACACTCCGATGGCCCGGCAGGGGGAAGCCAACGGCGACATCCCCGGCATCGACGTGGTCGCGACCATGGTGCCGCTCGGCCGTGCCGGCACCCCCCAGGACATCGCGGCGGCCTGTTCGTTCCTGTGCTCCGAGGGGGCCGACTACATCACCGGTCAGGTCATCGGCGTGAACGGTGGAATGTATATTTGATCCAAAATGTCGACAGGCCGGGTTCGCGACCAGCGGCCCCGGGTGGGATATGACAGGGAGATGGTCAGCCAACGCCAAGCTGGTTCAGCTACGTCGAGCACCCGCGACCAGCTGCTCGACGCGGCGGAGCAACTGATGCTGGAGGAGGGCTACGCCGCGGTCACCTCACGTCGCGTCGGCGCCCGGGCCGGGCTCACACCCCAGCTGGTGCACTATTACTTCCGCACAATGGACGATCTTTTTCTGGAGGTCTTCCGCCGCCGCGCGGACGTCGGCCTGGAGCTCTTCCGAGCGGCGCTCCAGAGCCGGCCCACGCTGCGGCAGCTGTGGGACCTACGCGACACGGGCATGACGACGCCCAGGTTCAATCTCGAGTTCATGGCGCTGGCCAACCACCGCAAGGCGATCCGGGTAGTCCTCACCGAGTACTACCGGAGCTACCGCGAGGTGCAGCTCGCGGCATTCACGGCCGCCCTGGCGGACCTCGGCGTCCCGCCGGAACGTTGCCCGCCGCTGGTGGCCCGACTGGTCATGATCGGCATCACCCAGATCATGGCGATCGACGCGGAGCTGGGCGTCGAGTCTGACGGCGAAGTTGTCGACGATTTCATCAGACGACAGATCGAAGACCTGGTCGAGCAGGGGCCGGAGCGGACCGACAGCGACACATAGCTCGTCCGCCGCGGGGGCCAGATGCCGGGCCTGGTCTGAGTCAAGTCCGTTGATTCAGAAAGGAACTGGCACTATGCGGTGTAGAACAATTTCGGGCACGACCGTTTTCGGTTGTGATCAGCGTCCCGCAGGTAATGCTCATTCTGGCGGTAGGCCTGGGTTCCAGGTCTCGAGGCGGCCGCGCTCGGTGCGGTTAGAGATCTTAGGCACGTGAGCCGGCCGTCTGCCGTCCGCCGACGGCACCGTCGCGCCGCCGCGGCGACAACGGCGGCGGTCCTGCTGCTGGCGGGCGCCGGATGCGACTCCGGTCGCGCCCCGGACGCCGCCTCCGCGCCCTGTGCGACGCCGGGAGTCACCGACAGTCAGGTGCGAATCGGTCTGATCTATCCCGACACCGGCCCGCTGAGCTCGGTGTTCATGGCCGCCCGCAGTGGATTCGAGGCTCGCGTCGCTCTGGCGAACGCTGCCGGCGGCGTGCACGGCCGCATGATCAAGATCGTCTGGGTCGACGACGGAGGTAACCCTGCGACGAACGAGGTCGTCGCACGCAGGCTCGTGGAGCGTGACGGCGTCTTCGCCGTCGCCGAGCTCACGACGGCCGCCTCGGGCTCGGCCCGCTACCTGGCGGGTGCGGATGTCCCGGTCGTCGGCCTCGCCGCCGAGGCGGTGTGGAACGACTTCGACAACATGTTCGCACCCGACTACCTCTTTTCCTCCGGCGGCTTCGTGACCACCCTGGGCGAGTTCGCCCGAGCCCAGGGGGGAACCCGGGTGGCCGTGGTGGAACAGTCCCTGTCGGCGTCCTCGGAGGCGCTCAGCGACCAGGTGATCTCGAGCATGACCACTCGGGGCGTCACGCCGGTGGCGCGCCTCTCCTACACCGTGGGCCAGAGCTCCTCCGAGCAGGTGGTCGCCAGGATCGCGGAGAGCCAGGCCGACGTTCTCGTCGTCCAGACACCGATCGACGGCCTGCGCGAGATCCTGCGCGCGTCCCGAGCGGCCCACGTCGCCTACAAGGTGGTTCTGTCCGCGGTTGCATACGACAAGAGCCTTCTCGCCGACGCGGGAGTGGAACTGGCCGGCGCGACGGCGTTCTTCGACCACATATCCTGGGATTCGGACTCTCCCGACCTGGCGCGTTTCCGCGAGACGATGTTGCGATACGCATCGCAGACCTCGGATCCGGACCAGGTCACGGTCCTCAACTCCTACGTGGCGGCAGACATGCTGCTGCGCGGCCTGGCCGTCGCGGGCCCATGCCCGACCAGGGCCGGGTTCCACTCGAGGCTCCGGTCTGTCACAGATTACGATGCGGCCGGGCTCATGCCCGGTGGCCTCGACCTCAGCACCAACCGGGGAAGTCCGTCCACCTGCCTGACCTTCGCCGAGGTGAACGCGACGGGAACGGGCTACGAGGTCATTCCCGGTCCCGACGGCAGGCAGCAGTGGTGCGGCACCAGGCACAGGCTCTGACCGCCGGACACCCGGGGCGCGGCTACCTCTCGACAGCCAGCCGATCGAGGAGACCACCCAGGGACTCGGCGGTCACTCCGCCGACGACACGGGTGGCGATCCGTCCCCTGGCGTCGAGCACGAACGTCGTGGGCAGGCCGGGCACCCCCGGCCAGCGCGCGACCAGTGTGCCGTCGCGGTCGATGATGTTGGGGTAGGCGACCTCGTTGTGGCGCACGAAGCCCTGTGCCACGGTGGCCGGCTCCTTCTCGTTCACGCCGACGAAGGCGACCTGCGGATACCTCCCCGCAAGCATGACCAGAGCCGGTGTCTCGGCCCGGCACGGCGGGCACCAGGACGCCCAGAAGTTGACCACGACGATCCGGCCACGCAGCGATGACAGCTCCAGGTTCTCGCCGGTGAGCGTCTGGCCGGTCATCACGGGCGACGGCTTGCGCTCACCTGGTGGAGTGAGGTCCTGATCGTCGGCCGACCGCACCGCCCAGCGGCCCTCCGCCGAGCCGTCCGCCGCGTCGGCACCGATCGAGCACCCGCTCGCTCCCAGGCCGGCCACCAGCGCAACCGCCGGCGGCACCAGCCGCCATGCCCATCGACGCATCGTCAGTTCGTCCCCGAGGATGTGCGCCACGTCTCCGCCCCAGGCCCCATCTACTACGAGTCGTAGAACTTCCACTTCGCACCTTAGACACCAGGGATGGACGCCGCGGCCGCCTTCCGGAATTCAGGCCATAGGACCTTGGATCGGGTACCTCGGCGAGAACCGAGGTCGGACAGGCGCACCCCGGCCGAGGGCGCACACCGATGAGTTCGTGCCGTCCGGACAGTCCTCGGAGATGAGACGCCGAGGGCAGCGGCACCGCAGGCGCAGGATTGGGGCGTGAGCACCCTTCCCGACCAGCCCGCAGTTCCCCGGCCCACAGCCCTCCCGCAGCCGCCGCATCCTCGGCTGCGCCCACATCCCCGGGTCCGCAACGAGCGGGCCCTGGCCGCTCGCGCACGGACGTCCCAGGACAGGGTCTCGGACGCGATCACGGCATTCGCCGGGTCAATGCCCTTCGTCTACCTGCACGCCGCGTGGTTCATGATCTGGATCCTCCTGAACAAGGGGGCGTTCGGGGACGCGGCCGTCTTCGACCCCTACCCGTTCGGCCTGCTCACGATGATCGTCAGCCTCGAAGCGATCTTCCTGTCGACGTTCGTGATGATCGGCCAGAACCGGCAGGCCGCGCGGGAGGACATCCGGGCTGATCTCGACTTCGAGACCAACCTCCGCTCCGAGGTGTGGTCGGTGCACATCGGCAAGGCGCTCGGACTGGACGCGGAGGCCATCGAGCGGCACGCCGCGGAGGTCATCGCCGAAAGCAAGGCCATGATCAGCCGCGGAGAGACGTCCTCGCGTCAGGTAACACCCCCGGCTCAGAGTCGGTAGGACCCCACCCACGCCATATCGCCGCGCGTAGGCCGACGCGGACCAGCTGGGCACCCCAGGCCGGCCACCATGCCAGTGGGCTCGGCCCCGACCCGTCCAGGTCGGCGCAACGCCAGAACCCGCCCTCCGTCGCCCCGATCCAGAGCTGCCCCGCGCGCACGCACACCGCGGGGTGCAGATTCCGCCGCGTGGTCGGTGCAGCTCTCGTCTTACATGGCCGACCCGATGCGGGTCAGCTCACCGAAGGCCGTCCGGAAAAGATTCGCGAACGCCGAGGCGGCTTCGCGCCCGAAGAGGTGCCGGTGATACCCGAAAGTAACGTGGACGTTGTTACCGTAACCGGCCACGCAGATAAGCAGCCCCTGGGGCATGCCGACGGTACCGGTGAAATAGACCGAGGATATCTTCGGCTCGTCGGAGCCCAGGCTGGAAAGCGAGCCGATGTTACTGACGGCGGCAGCGGGCGTGATGAGCGGGCGCGCCGCCCGCACCCCCCACCGCAGCAACGGGACTCGCCATGGGCCGGGAATCAACTCGGTCGCGACCATACCGACCTTGCCCGCCACACCCGCGATGGGAGGGGCGGCCGCCGCCTGCTTCGCGCGTTCCGTCTGGTCCACGACGCGGGCGGCCAGCCTCGCCAGATCCGCCCGGTCCGCCGGTTCGGTGACCACCAACGCCTGACCGGTGTTGTTGCCACCCACCTCGGCCGCGTTTCCCAGACTGATCGGCATCCTGATGCGCAGCGTTCCGGATTCCCCGCCGCGTTGACGATTCCACCGGTCGATGGTGAGGTGGGTCGCGGCCATCAGAAGATCATTCACGGTGATTCGCCGCCCGGAGCCGAGCAGCACTCGGCCGGGCACCGGCAGGGTCAACGGCTGATAGCCGTAACCGGTGTCCCGCCCGGTCCCCATGGGCGTGATGTGCCGGCCGGAGCGTCGGGTGAAGGCGGTCCAGCCGGCCGCGGCCGCCTTCGCGCCCGGTGGCACCCCGGCGGGCAGCCCGACATGGGTGTCGACAGGCCCCGCGGTGACCGTGGCCGCTTCCACCAGCCGGTACTCGGCAATGATGTCGGACAAAATCGCGGTAAGACCCATGCCGTCGACCGCGAGGTGGTGCGCGACGAGGGAAAGCTGGTCGCCGTCCGGTCCACGGACCAACGCGATCCGCAGCGGTGGATGGGCATGCAGGTCGAAGCGGCCCGACACCATCATCTCATGGACGTCCCAGCCGCTACTTCCGTCTTCGACCAGCCCGACGGAGCCTGCCGGCGGTTCGGTGCCGAACCGCCACGCGTACTGGCGCGCGCCGTAGAGGGCCGCCCGCATCATGGGATGCCGGCGACTCGCCTCACGCACGGCGCACCGAAGCCGCGCCGCATCCAGCTTGCCTTCGAACTGCACGAGAAAACCGCAGGTCAGCGGCGCATCTGGCCGATCGGAGGCGGCCAGGATCTGTTCGCTCGACGTGAGGAACCGGTCGGGAACAGGCCCCGGCGAACCGCCCTGACTCTGGACATCGACCTGCACTGACACCCGCCTTCTCGAAGTAGCCAGCACACGTTATATGCGTTGGGGGTTCAGGTTCTCCGATCATCCGACAGTGGACTTGTGACGTGGCTTTCCTCCAGGCACCTGCCGACGACCGATCACCGTCGGCGTTTCGCGCCAGCAGCGCCCATGATCAAGCAGTGTGAAAAGTTAGGCTATTTCACGGTGGTTCCAGCCTTGATGATCAGCACTATTCCAAAGACGCAGATGGGGTCATGTCCACGGATGCGGTCGACGCGCCGGTGAGGCGAACGGACGCCGGGATGACTGTCCTAGCCACGATAACGTCTGATGATTGATCGACCCCGGCCGCGAGCGACGAAGCGCCGGTGCGATCGGGGATCGTCTGCGCGGATGATCTCGAAGAAGCCCGCCGCAGCATTTCAGCCGCGCGAATCCCTCCTCGCGACAGAATCCGGCATGGCAGCTATACGAAAGATGGTGCGCCTGCGTGACCGGGTCAGTACTCGACGTGGGCGACCGGGGCATCGGGAGCGTGGACGACGGGGCCGTAGTGCTCGGCGAACAGCAGTTCCGCCTGCCCGTCGAGGGAGAGCAGCGTGCCCGCGTCGTCGTACAGCGCGGTTCCCGGGCCGCCGTCCGCGAGGCGACTGGAGCTCGATGAACTCGCGCCACCGGGTGCTGCGTGCGGGCTGGTCGTCGGTGACCGCGTACAACGTGGCCGCGCCCGCCTCCGACCGGGCGACGTCCCGGAACAGCAGCAGGTCCTCCACCCGGCACTCACGTTCCCAGTAGGACTCGCAGTGGCCGGACCCGACGTTCTCGATACGGCTCCGGCGTATACGGCCCGGACGTCGAGTGTCACCTCGGCCGGCGTGGGGGAACAACCCCTCGGTTGTAGGGGTCGGGACGGTCAGTCGGCGGACACCGTCACCGCCAGCACCGAGCAGCCTGCGCCGAAGCATGACCGTTCCAGCAGCACGCGCCACATCGCCATGAACCCGGCCACGACCTCGACCGCCAGATCAACACCGAATAGCAGGTCAGCCGCTACTTAAAGCACCAGCCATGCCGTTCACCTGGCACTATTGCTATTCTCCGCACCCGGCCCCTTCCTCTGTGCAATGCTCTTGTGGTCGCGCGGAGGGATGCGCTCCCGAATTCGACTCCCCGCACGACAGGGCACTCGTTCGGTGCAGCCGGGGGAACGGAGTAGTTCTACTGTGGGCACAGTCATGACCAATGGCACCTGGACGCGCGTCAGCGTGGACGATCTGCCGGGCCTGACGTTCAGCCAGGAGAGTGACAGCAAGAGCGAGGTCCGCTGGGGCGAACCCCTCGACGGCGGCAGCAAGAGCGGCTATGACTTCGAGGGTTACACCAACGATGCGCTCCTCGATGGCACGGACTTCCTGCTGGGCAGGCTCACCCACCACAACCAGACAATCCAGCTACCGACCCACTGGCAGTTCTGGGTGTACCTCACGGTCAACGTGTACTTCGAGGACGAGGAGATGGAACACGACTTCACCCTGCGTTTCCGCCACGAGGAGACACCGAACCAGGGCGCGCACCCGAACGACGTGGTCCAGCTCCCGAAGGTCCACGAGAACGACCTGGTGTACGTCGACGACGTCGAGTACCGGGTGACGATCACCGGTTTCCTGCTGGGACAGGGGTCACGGAGAAGGCGAGTCTCCACCTTCGACGTCCCCGAGGGCGGTTCCATCAGCGCCGGGATCTTCGCGCGCTTCGAACGGACAAGCCCGCCCGGCTCCTGAGCCGCGACACGGACCCCCGGTCGGACCCGACAACGGACACACCTACCGGATCTGGCCTTGAGGGACACCGGTGGCTATGATCCGCCGGCCGGGCCAAAGGGCCTGCGGGGGGCGTGTCTCGGAGAGGCGCGCAGTCAGGGGGAAAATCCATGGTATCTCTTCGAATGCTGCCCAGAAATCTGGTCCCGGCGGATGTCCTGAGCGAGGGCGCGCTCTGAGCAGTCATCGTCGGAGCACGCCGTCAGTTCGGTCGACGTTCCGCGCGACCGAATCCGTCTCTCGCAAGGTCACGTGAGAGTGAATGGGTGAAAATGGTGACGTGACCACCCCGTGCCAGGCTGTCGCCCTACCGGCCGAGCTGGCCCACGCGCTCGACGCCACCGCCGAAGCCCGGGAGCAGTGGGCCCTGCAATCGGACGAGACGCGCCAGCTGTACGCGAGTTGGGTCGGGACGGCCGCTACTCACCGCAGCCGTCGGAGAAGAGCGGAACGGACGGCGAACTACGCGGCAACGGGTGTTTTGCATCGATCGGTGCAGCGACAGCGGGACCGCAGCATCGCCAGAGAGATGATCAGTGCTCTCTGGTTCTCGCTCGTTGGCAGCACCCTCGCCGGTGTCGTAATACTGCTGGTGGACGGCCGCGTCAACTGGTATTCCGTGAGCATGCCGGCCCTCACGATCCTCGGTACAGCCGTCCAGAGGACGTGGCGCAATCGTCGCGCACCGGTCGCGCCCACCATGGGCAGCCTGACGAGGCCCTGATTGCCTCGCTGGCAGAGAAGCGGATCCGGGCGGGCGCGGATGGCATGTTCTGAGCGGTATTCCGGTTCACGCGAGGGCGCGGAGCCGGTGTGGCTTTGGCGGGTGGAAGATAGGCTTTCACTGGTTGGGCTGACCATCAGCCTCGTGATACCTGATTGGCGGGGCGTGGCGGTTTCGTGACAGTTCAACGGCGGGCGGGGGCGGCGCGGGAGCGAGTGCTGGCCGTTGCGTTGGAACTGTTCGCCCGGAACGGAGTCAGCGGTACGTCGATTCAGATGATCGCCGATGAGCTGGGTGTGACCAAGGCGGCCGTCTACTTCCAGTTCAACGCCAAGGAGGAGTTGCTCCGGGCGGTGGTCGCTCCGGCTCTCGAGGAGATGCGGAGGGTGACCGAGGCAGCCGAGGCCCGCCGCCGGCCGGCTGATCAGTTGTCCACCGCGCTGACGGGCGTGGTGGATATGATCATCAATAACAGCCGGCTGAACGCGGTCGTGTGGGCTGATCCCGCCGTGAGCCGCCTGACCCGGGAGGACCCGATTCTGCGGGATCTCGTGGCCAGGCTGGACCGGATCCTGGCCGGCCCGGACCCGGATGTCGAGGCGCTCGTGACCACTGTGATGGTCAGCGGAGGTCTGATGGCCGCGACGACGGATCCGCGGCTGGCCGACCTCGACAAGGACGTCCTTCGGCGCCAGCTGTTGAACACGGCGCGCCGCATGCTGGGCCTACGCGCCATCCGCACCCAGGTCTGAGGGCACATCTGAGGGCACATCGGCGTCCGCGGTTCGCATGGCCGCGCCGAGCGTGGGCAGCCTTTGCCGGCGCGAAAAACACCACCCTTCCCCTGGCGGGATCATCTCGCCCATGGCGGACAGCGGCCGGACTCGTGCGGCCGCTGTCCGAATTCCATCACCCGAGCGCGAGGCCGCACCCGGACCTCCTATGCCGGGTGGACACTCACCGGGATGCCGCAGTAGCGGACCATGCCGGTGACGATGTCGACCTGGCTCCTGTCCGTCAGCCGGTTGACGTTCGCCGACTGGTGGCCATGGGGTATCGAGACCGCTCCACGGCGGATGGTGCCGTCGACCTTCGCGATCCCGGTGATCTCGCCGCTGGTCGAGCGGACGGTCACCGGCTGGCTGTCGACCACGCCGGCCGC
This sequence comes from Frankia sp. Hr75.2, assembly GCF_949319125.1. Lineage (NCBI taxonomy): Bacteria > Bacillati > Actinomycetota > Actinomycetes > Frankiales > Frankiaceae > Frankia > Frankia sp. Hr75.2. Next base: position 22,140 of record NZ_CASGGV010000345.1, read on the forward strand.
TGTCGCGTCGTCGGGATGCAGGATGATCTCGGGCTGTTCTCCGAGGTAGTCGAACTGGGAGTTCAGATGGCGCTTCTGGCGTCGTGGTGTGAGGACGAGCGGGGCGGGCGGCTGGAGCGCGGCCAGCTGGTCGACGAGCAGCCGGGGGGCGAGGCGCCATCCCCCCATCCGCTCGACGTGCCCGTCCACCCACGGCGCGGGAATCTCGCGGGGTACCTCGACCCAGCCTTCGGAGACGACCTCACCGAACGGGCGCCGGGCGTGGGCGGTGATCTCGGCGAGCAGGGTGTCGTCGGTGACCTGCCCGGATCTGCTGTCGGCGAGCTGGTAACCGAGGCGCTGTCCGAGTTCCGCGAGCACCCACCACACGGAACGCCGGTCCCCGACCGGTTCGACGACGGCAGGGGTGTGCTGGACGGCGACGCGCTGTATCAGGAAGTCCCACAGGCTCACGTCGGCCCGCTCCAGCTGGTCCTTGGTCGGCAGGACGTGGGTGGACAGGGCCGTCGTCTCGTTGCCGATGATCTCGATGGTGGCGAACAGCTCCAGGTCCCGCAGCGCGGGAACCAGCGTCTCGGTGTCGGGGAAGGCCGCGACGAGATGGCCGCCGAGATTGAGGACCGCCCGGATGTTGCCCGCGCGGATCTCGTCGGCCAGAACGGCACAGGGCCACTCGCCGAGAAAGGACTGTGTCTCCGGGCGGCTGCGCGGGCCCGGCCCGAACGAGCCTTCGGGCGGCGAGATCGGCAGCTTGAAGGTCTCCAGCTGGTTTTTGAAGCCGGGGTGGAACCATGCGCCGCCGGGCTGGTTCATCGACCCAGTGATGATCATTAGTGACCAGGCGAGCCACTGCGTGACGTTCGCGCTGGACGCCATGGTGACGCCGGTTCCGGTTTCGATCGCGACGCGCCCCGCTCGTCGCACGCCGGCGAGGAGCGCGGCCAGCTCGTCGGCGGAGACATCGGCGATTCGGGCGGCGTGCTCCAGAGTGAACGACTCAACGGCGGCAGCCAGGATCTCGCCACCCTGGGTGTGACGGGAGAGCACCTCGCGGTCGGCGCCGTCGCGGAGGATCTCACGGACAAGGTAGGCGAGGACCGCGTAGTCGGTGCCGGGACGCGGCGCGAGATGGTGGCCGGCCAGGCGGGCGGTCTCGGTGTGACGGGGGTCGATGACCCACACCTCCGCCCGCTCCCGCAGCGCCCGTAAGGTGCCCGTGGGGTTCGGCATCGCGACGGTGTGCCCGTGGGACACCACCGGGTTGCTGCCGACGAAGAGGACGAACGAGGCGTTGTCGTAGTCGGGCCGGCCGCTGAGAGCCGGTGAACCGCCCACCAGATCCGCGGTCAGCACCTTGGCCGTTCCGTCGATGGTCATGGGACTGAACTTCGCCGGCGTGCCGATCGCGGCATGCAGGGCCTGCGCCATCCGGTAACCGGCGGCGTCCATGCCGATGCCGCTCCCGAAAAAGACACCGACCGACTCGGGCCCGTACCGCTCGATGATGTTTCGCAGCCGGGTGCCGAGATCGTCCAGGCACTCCTCCCACGTCGTCGGCCGCAGCTCCCCGTCGACCTTCATCAGCGGACGCTCGATGCGATCCGGATGATGGTGCATCTGTGGGAGTGACCGGCCCTTCGGACAGGTGTATCCCCGCGACAGTGGGTGGTCACGGTCGCCCCGTACCCGAACTACCTTGTCGCCAGCCGTCTCGACGAGGATGCCGCACACGGACGTGCAGATCCGGCAGAAGCTGCGGACCGTCCTCGTGTCGGTAACCGATATCTCCGTCATCGTCACCCTCCTGGTCCTGGCGCCGGCTCACCAACTCAGCCACCGATCGCCGACATCGGTCGGTAAGCGAGACACGCAGATCGGTCGAGATCCGCCCGAGCCTGTCGAGTAGACGCGCGCCTCCTAGGCAGGCGTCACCGGAACCTCCGGAGGACGCTCCGGCCTTCAGACCTGGGAGGCATCCGGGTTACCCCGGAGCGGGGCCGTCTGAACATCGATTGATCCTCGTGGGCCGAGCGGCTCACGGCCTGACGCGGCCGTCACCACTGGGAAGAGCCGAGAGTTTTTGATCACCAGGTCGGCGCGCCGGGACCGGACGCCGACGTGACACTTCCAACCTGAGTGCGACTT
>NZ_CASGGV010000346.1:0-24247 GCF_949319125.1 Frankia sp. Hr75.2
CGCGCGGCCCCCCGGCCGCCCGGGGGGCCCGCCCGGCCCGACGAGCTGCTCGGCTACCTCGGTGTGGCCAGGCACGGCGGCGCCTACCCGGGACGGCTGTCCGGCGGCGAGCGCCAGCGGGTCGCCGTCGCCCGCGCACTGATGAACCGGCCCGCGCTTCTCCTCGCGGACGAGCCGACCGGTGCGCTGGACAGCGTCGCCGCCGCCCAGGTCCGGGACCTGCTGGCCGCGGTCAATGCCGACGGGCAGACACTTCTCCTGGTCACCCACGATGCGGCGCTCGCCACCTCGTGCGCGAGCCGCACCGTCGAGCTGGCGGACGGGACCGTCGCCCGGGACACCCACGGGTCCGTCGCCCGGGACGCTGAGACGACAGCAGCCTGCGGCACCGACGGGTCCGCCGTCGGCGGGACCGGCGGGACCGTGACCGGTGGCCCGGCGCCGGTGTCCCGATGAACCCCGCCGGGCCGTTGGCACGGGTCGTGCTCGCCGGTGTCGGCCGGCGCCGGGCGCAGGCGTCGGTGGTGGCTCTGACCACGCTGCTCGCCGTGACGGCCTCGGTGCTCGCGCTCGGTCTGATCGCCGGGTCACGCGCACCGTTCGACCGCGCGTTCGCAGCCCAGCACGGCGCGCACCTCACGGTCCAGTTCGACGCGACGAAGGTGACGGCCGCGCGGCTCGCCGCCACCGGGTCGGCGGCGCCGGTGGCGCAGGCCGCCGGCCCGTTCCCCGTCGCCGAGCTGCGGCCCCGGATCGTCGGCGGCCCGCCGGGACTGCCCGTCGGGCTCGGACTGCCATCCCTGACCGTGGTCGGTCGGAACCAGCCGGACAGCGGCCCCGATTCGATCGACCAGGTCGCTGTCATCGAGGGCCGATGGGCCACCAACCGAGGAGAGATCGTTCTCGACCCGGACTCCCTGCCACCCTCGCTGCTCGGCGCCCGCCTCCAGCTGCCCGACCTGCCCGGAGCCCCCGTGCTGACCGTGGTGGGTCTCGCTCACTCGGCCGGTGGCAGCGCCCGGGCCTGGGTCGCGCCGGACGCCCTGGCGGCGTTCGTCTCGCGGGACGTTCCGGCGGGCCTCCAGATGCTCTACCGGCTCACCGCCGCCGGCACCGAGAACGCGATCGACTCCGGCCGGGCGGCGATCTCGGCGGGGATGCCCGCCGGCGCGGTGACCGGGACCAGGTCCTACCTGGACGTCCGGGCGGGCGCGCTCGTCCGGACCGCGGTGTTCACGCCGTTCGTGGCCGCGTTCGGCGTGCTCGGCCTGGCCATGTCCGTGCTGATCGTCGGCACCGTCGTCGCGGGTGGCGTCGGCGCGACGATCTGGCGCACCGGGGTGCTGAGATCGCTGGGGCTCACCCCGGCCCAGGCGGCCGGGGCACACGTCGCCCAGGTGCTCGTCCCGGCCACGGGCGGTGTCGGCCTCGGCATCCTGTGCGGCAACCTGCTCGCCATGGTGGTCTTCGACGGGTCGGCGGCCGCCTACGGCGCCGTCGCGCCGTCCGTGCCGCTCTGGGTCGACGCGGCCGTCGGCGCGGGCGCGCTCGCGCTCGTCGCCGTCGCCGCGCTGCTGCCCGCCCTGCACGCCGGGCGACGCAGCCCCGTCGACGCGATGCGGCTCGGGCGCGTGCCCCGACCGGGCCGCGGTCGGTGGGCGGGCCGGCTCGCCGCCCGGCTGCCGCTGCCACGGCCGTTGAGTCTGGGGCTCGCCCATCCGTTCGCCCGTCCCGCCCGCTCGGGCGTGCTCGCCGTCGCGGTGGGCTTCGGGGCGCTGGGGGTCTCGTTCGCGGTCGGCCTGGCCTCGACACTCGACTCCATCGCGGCGGACAACAGCCGGGACGAGGCCGGAGAGGTCGTCGTGAGCACCCACGTCCGGGTGGCGCATGGCCCGAAGTCGGGAGCCGCGGCACCGGGCCCGGCACAGGCACCGGTCGCGGCGGGTGAGGTGGCGGACGCGGGCGATGCCGCGGACGTGGCCAAGGTGATCGCGGCGCAGCCGGGTACCGCCCGCTTCTTCACCAGCGCGCACGCCGAGGTGTACACGCTCGGGATCGTCGGGCCGGTGACGGTCACCGCCCACACCGGCGACTCATCCTGGGGCGCACGTCCGATGATCTCCGGTGACTGGTTCCGGGGGCCGGGCGAGGCGGTCGCCGACACGCGGTTCCTGAACGAGACCGGCGCGGGGATCGGCGACACCGTGACCGTCACCGACCACGGGGTGTCGGTGGCCCTGCGGATCGTCGGCGAGGTCTTCGATCTCGATGACGACACTGTCGACCTCGCCACCGACGAGACCTCGCTGCGCGGTCTCGATCTCGGCCTGGCCGTCGACAGTTTCAGCATCGATCTCCAGCCGGGGACCGACCTGGTGCGCTACGTCGACACCCTGCAGGACGCGCTCGCCTCCCACCCGGCGGTGGTGCGGGCGAACCTCGAGGAGGGCTCCGAGGTGATCGCGGTCATGGACGCGCTGATCGCCTCGCTCACGCTGCTCCTGGTGGTCGTCGCGGGCCTCGGCGTGCTCAACACCGTCGTCCTGGACACCCGGGAGCGTGTCCACGACCTCGGTGTCGTCAAGGCGGTGGGCATGACGCCGCGGCAGGTCCTCGCGATGGTGCTGACCTCGGCCGGGGGCATCGGCGTCTGCGCCGCGGCGATGGGGGTGCCGGCCGGCGTCGCGCTGCACCACCGCGTCGTCCCGCTGATGGGCACGGCCGCCAGGACCGGCATGCCACGGGCGTACATCGACGTGTACGGCCCGGTGGCCGCCGCCCTGCTGGTCCTCGGCGGCCTGCTGATCGCGGTGCTCGGCGCCCTGGTCCCGGCCGGCTGGGCGGCCGGGACCAGGGCCACGACCGCGCTGCGGGCCGAATGACGTGGATCCGCCCGGTCAGTGCTGGTTGATCAGGTACGCCACGTCGTTCTCGATGATCCGGTCCAGGTGCTCGGAGAGGACCGGATGCCCGGTGAACCGTTCGACGACGACGAGGCCCTTGGCGACCCGGTCCGTCGCGCCGGCCAGGTCGACGTCCCGCAGGAGCGGCACGACCGCGTCGGGGACGGCGTCCGGCCCCGGTTCGAACGCGGCGAGCACCTCGCCGTCCCGGGCGAGCGAGAGCCGGGTGAGCGCGTTGATGTTCCAGAACATGCTCGCCGCCAGGCCGTGCCGGGAGACCGCGGACAGCACCGGGTGCCGGGAGCCCTGGAAGCCGTTGTCCTCGACGGCGAGCACCGCGCGGTCGTCGCCGTCGAGCGGCAGGACCAGCACGTACGGGTCGGTGCGCCGGTCGGCGCGCAGCCGGGACAGCGAGCACGGCGCGCCGGGATCGGCGTCGAAGCAGCGCACGACGTCCTCGGGCGAGGCGCCGACCACGATGGTGAACGTGGCGGCCTCGCGGAAGGCGCTGCGCCGGCGCACCCACCGGTAGCGGGTCTCCGGCACCGTCACGACCGGCGGAAGCTCCTCGCCGCGCAGCCGGTGCCCCAGCTGGTCGGTGCGCCGGTGGACGGTCTCGGGCGCGGCCGGGGCGCTCCACACCACCAGCTCGTAGGTCTCGTCCTCGCCGGCGCCGTCCCGGCCGTGGGCGTAAACCCGCAGCCGGTAGTCCCCGGGCCAGGGCGGTGTCGTCAGGTGGCCGAGGTCGGCGGCCGAGCCGGCCCCGGCGCCGACGCCCGTTGTCGTGGTGCCGCCGCCGCCGGCGCTCGCTCCGGCGCCGGCCACCGCGGCGGCGCCGTTCGCGGCCGTCCAGCTCACGTCGACGATCTCGTCCCAGCGGACGGCGTCGGCGGGGACCGGCGGGGCCGGCGGTGTCGCCAGCACCCGCAGCGACACCCGTACCCGGCCCGTGCCCATGCCGGTCCGGACGAGGACACCGCCGGAGACGGCCTCCACCAGGCCGTTGCGGGCGAAGCTCGGCGGATTCGGCAGCTCGCCCTCCACCAGCCCGAAGCAGTGCCCGTCGACGGTGACGCAGCCGGCGGCCTGCCGCGGCAGCCGGTACTCCGCGCGGCGCCGGGCCAGCAGTGCGGCCGGGTAGGCGAGTGGCATCGGCCGGCCCGGCAGCACCAGCGCGACGGACCCCACGGCCGTGCCGACGATCCCCGGCGCGCCGGTGCCGATCATCGGCGGGTCCAGCTCCCGCAGGACGGCGGCGGCGACGGTGACCGCGAGCGCCAGGTGGGCGGCCCCGCGCCGGGCGGCCAGGGTGGGCTCGTCGGCCGGCTCGTCCGGCGGCCCGAACAGGCTCCCGCCGAACGCGGATTCGCCGTTCGCGGTGCTGCCGAGTGCGGTGCCGTCGAGCGGGCGGTCGTCCGAGCCGCGGCCGTCCGAGCCGCGGCCGTCGAGCGGGCCGGCCGCGGCGGGGTCGTCCGCCGCCAGCAGCGGGGCCACGGCGGGATGCTCGACCAGCGCGCGCAGGTAGCTGTGGATCAGATCGGACACCCCGGGATGGACCTCATCCAGGATCGCGACCGCCTGGACCGCCTCGGACTCGCCTGCGGCGGCCGCGGACGCGCGCGATCCGTTCCCGCCGCGCGGCCCGTTCGGCGGGGCGTCGACCAGGCCCCTGGCCAGGCCGCGCGGGGCGCGCAGCGGAAGCTCGTCGATGGCGAGCTCGAGCGCGCCGAGCAGTCGTTCCGGTAGGCGCGGCCCGGCCGAACGCAACGCGGTCAACACCGGTCCGGCGGGTGCGGGCGGGAGCGGGACCGGAGCGGGCGCCGTCGCGCCGAGCCGGCCGAGCTCAGCCGCGGGGGTGGGCGGAATATGGGCCACCAGCTGCGGAAATACCTCCGCGACGACGTGCGCGAGCGGATCCAGGAGGTCCGCCGGTAGCTCGACGGTCTGCTCGGGGAGGGAAATCTGACGGCTTTCCAGGTCCGGTCGAAACACCCACGAAACTTTACTGACCGGCTGCTCTTTTCGGCTTGATCGGCGCTCTGACAGCGTGACGATCAGGCAACACACATTCGTGGGGATCGGCCGCGGGTACCGGGGCCTCGCGTATTTCTGACACCGGTGGCCGCGGTCAGATGTTTGTGTCGAAGCAGGTGGCACCCTGCTTGAACTGGTACGGCGCGGAAATGATCCGGACTGTGGCGGCGCGGAAACCGACAACGCCGCCGCCGCCCGCCGCCGGCGCCGTGCCCAACCGGGCATGGCGCCGGCCGTTCCACCATCGGGCCAGGCAGCGGCCCTGATCAGCGTTCCTCAGCCGGCCCGGCTGCCCAGGCCGACGGCGTAGTCCGGCCAGAACTGGCCGGCGGCGGGGCCGCCGTTGCAGGTGCCGTCCGACTCCCCGGGGATCTTCACCCAGAAGAATGCGTCGACGTCGCTGTCGCCCGTCGCGGCGGTGGGCGGCGTTCCGAGCGCGCGGCCGGGCGGGTTGCACCAGGCGTTGTCCGGCGCCGGGCCCAGGCCGTTGCGACTGGTGTCCACGACGAAGTGGGCTCCGCCGCCCAGCGCGGCGTTGACCGCGTCACCGAAGGCGACTTCGCTGGCGGTGGTACCGAAGTTCGACACGTTCAGTGCGAATCCGCGCGCCCGGTCGACGCCCGCCGACTTCAGCCGGGCGGCGATGGTGGCGGCGCTGTGCCAGCCGGCGTTGCCGGCGTCGAGGTAGACGGTCGCCCCGGCGGCGTTCAGGACGTCGACCGCGTTCGACAGCATCCCGTAGCGCGTCTGCTGGTCGGCGGGGGAGAGGCAGTCGATCTGGGCGATGGCGTCGGGCTCGAGCACGACCGCGGCCGGCCCGCCGGCGATCCCGGCGGCAAAGGCGGCGATCCAGTCGCGATAACCCTGCGCGCCACCGGCGCCGCCGGCGGAATAGCTTCCGCAGTCGCGGTTCGGAATCGCGTAGGCCACGAAGACGGGCAACGCGCCGTTACCCCTGATGGTGCCGGCCCGGCCGGCCACGTTGCGCTGGGTCGTGGCCGGATCGGCATATCCGAACCAGTCCGCGTGCGCGCCACGCAGAATCTTCTCCAGCGCAGCGATGGCGGAGGGATTCCCGCCGCGCAGCGCGTTGATCGCGGCGGCGACCTGGTCCGCGGGATCGATGTAGAACCGGGCGCCGGCGAACGGGTTCCCCTCGGCCGCGGCGGCGGGCGCCGGCGGCGCCGCCACCGGCAGGGCCTGCGCGGCGGCGGGCGGCGGAGCGCTCGTGAGCGCGGCCGTGGGCACCTGTACCGCGGTGAGCCCGGAGGCAGCCGGCCGCGCGGGTGCGGTGACGGTGGGCCCGGTCGTGTGGACGGCGGCGGGCGGGGGCACGCGGCCGGCCCCGGTCGCCGCGAGCGCGTCCACCGCGGAGTCGGAGCCGTCGGAGCCGGCGAGGCCCCGGCCGAGACCGACCCCACCGAGTAGCGTCAGCGCCGCGGTGACCGCGAACGCCGTGCGGGCGAGCCGGCCATCGAGCGGCGGCCGCCGCGATCCGTGCGCGCCGCTCGAGCGCGAGCCGGTCGCGCGTGCTGCGGCCGGGGGCCTCGCGGTTGAGTGACTCGTGGTCCGGTGAGCGCTCGCCGGGTGATTGGTCTCCGGGTGATTGGTCTCCGGGTGAATCGACGTCTGGTGATCGGTGTCCGCGCCAGCGGCGGCGTCGTCGCCGAAGCCGTATTCGACGGTGCGCGGCCGGGCGGCGGGATTCCTCATGGGGCGAGCCGCGGGCACGTGCCCTCCCGTCTTCACAATGCGTTGCCTCGGTGGGTCCCCTCCCGCCCAGAACTGTAGCAGTGCCGGGCGCGGGAACATGACCGTGCTCATCGAGAATGGGGCAACAGCCTGTGTCGGGAAATCCAATTCCACCCCAACGTGCCCGACCGGTGGGTGCCCGGTGGGTTCGTACCCGTGCACGGATCTACTCTTACGTGACTGCTGGTCTGGCTCATACCCGGCGGCCGGTCCAGGTCTGGTCCGACCGGGGTGGGCCGCCGGCCCACAGCGAATTCCGTTGCGCCGGTAATCGTCGTCCGGGGGTAGCCCGTAGGTGCCGGGCGGGGCGGTTCGCGGCGGCACCGGTCCGCCCACCGCCGATGCCGGGCGTGAGCTTCAACGTGACGTAGTCGTCACGGTGACGACTGTTGCGCGCGAGTAGGCATCGGCGCAATGCGCCGCATCCCGGCGGTGCCGCAGATTCAGGGTGCTGTGACGGTCTTCGTGAGCGCGTCGGCGGCCAGTTCGTAGCCGAGCGGGCCGAGCCCGGCGATGATTCCGGCGGCCAGCGGCGAGATGACCGATTCGTGCCGGAACGATTCACGAGCCCACACGTTCGACAGGTGCACCTCGATCCACGGCCGCGGGTAGTTGGCCAACGCGTCGCGCAGGCTCCAGCCGGCGACCATGAGCGCACCCGGGTTGACGACCGCACCCACGGAGTCGTAGTTGTCCTGGATGGCGTGGATCAGCTCGCCCTCGGACTCGCGCTGGACCGACACGATCTTCCAGCCCCGGGCGGCGACCCGCGCGGCCATGGCCTCCTCAATGTCGCGGAGTGTGGCCGTTCCGTAGATCTCGGGCTGGCGCCTGCCGAGAATCCCGAGGTTCGGGCCGTTCAGCAGGAGAAGATTGCTCACAGCGTACCTCTGCAAGGGTGTAGCGGATGTCCGGGCACGGTGTTTATAACAGGGCCCGCGCTTCTCTCCCGGTCGGGGTCCGGCTCTGTGGCGCTGCTCCTACCCGCTCTCGGCCGGATTCGCAAGCTCGATGGTGGTGGGGACCCGTGGTGTCGGGGTGGTGACAGCGTCGTCCGCGGACATCCGGGAGAGCGCTGCCGGTTGCCTGGTGTTCCCGTAGTACCGTCCTTTGCGCACCGGGTTCGATGGATTTCGTCCGCCGAAGGCCGGCATGGGGGGGCTGTCGACATCGCCGCAGCCTCGCAGGCATCTGTATCCGTCATGAAGGGTTAGGTATATGAGCGACAGTCGACGCCCGGCGCCCGAGTTTCCCGCCTGGCCGCAGTTCGACGGCGCGGAACGTGACGGACTGATCCGCGCGCTGGAACAGGGTCAGTGGTGGCGCATGGGCGGTGGCGAGGTCGACGCGTTCGAGCGGGAGTTCGCCGAGTACCACGGCTCGCCCTACGCCCTCGCGGTGACGAACGGCACCCACGCGCTCGAGCTGGCGCTGCAGGTGCTCGGGGTCGGCCCCGGCACGGAGGTCATCGTCCCCGGGTTCACGTTCATCTCCTCGTCGCAGGCCGCCCAGCGGCTCGGTGCCGTCGCCGTCCCGGTCGACGTCGACCTCGACACCTACTGCATCGACCCGGCGGCGGTGGAGACCGCGATCACACCGCGGACGAAGGCGATCATGCCGGTCCACATGGCCGGTCACCTGTCGGACATGGACGCGCTCGCCAAGATCTCCGCGAACACCGGTGTCCCGATCATCCAGGACGCCGCGCACGCCCACGGCACGCAGTGGCAGGGCCGCAAGGTCGGCGAGCACGGCAGCGTCGCGGCCTTCAGCTTCCAGAACGGCAAGCTGATGACGGCCGGCGAGGGCGGTGCGGTGACCTTCCCGGATGCCGAACTGTACGAGCAGGCGTTCCTGCGGCACAGCTGTGGCCGTCCGCGGACGGATCGCCGCTACTTCCACCAGACGTCCGGCTCGAACTTCCGGATGAACGAGTTCTCGGCATCCGTGCTGCGCGCGCAGCTCGCCCGGCTCGGCGGCCAGATCGACACCCGTGAGCAGCGCTGGCCGGTGCTGTCCGGCCTGCTCGCCGAGATCCCCGGCGTGGTCCCGCAGAGCCGCGACCCGCGCTGTGACCGCAACTCGCACTACATGGCGATGTTCCGGGTGCCCGGCTTCGGCGAGGAGCGGCGCAACGCCCTCGTCGACGCGCTGATCGAGCGCGGCCTGCCGGCGTTCGCGGCGTTCCGCTCGATCTACCGCTCGGACGGCTTCTGGGAGACCGGCGCGCCCGACGAGACCGTGGACCAGATCGCCGCGCGCTGCCCGAACGTCGAGGCGCTGAGCGCGGACGGCATCTGGCTGCACCACCGCACGCTGCTCGGCACCGAGGAGCAGATGCACGACATCGCGGCGATCATCGCCGAGACGCTGGCGGACGCGTGACGACGACCGTGAGCTCGCCGGCCGCTCCGGCTGCTCCGAGTACGCCTGTGGCGCCGTCGGCGGCCCCGGTGCCCGCGGAGGCCCTCGGGTCCGGGGAGGCCCTCGTCTCCGCGAGCGCCCTGGCGTCGTCCGAGGTTCTGGTGGCGTCGCAGGCTCTGGTGGCATCGGAGGCTCTGGCCTCCGCTGAGGCCCTGGCGGCGCCGGTGGCCCCGCCGTCCGTCGCGTCCTCGGTGACCGTGGTCTCCGCGGCCCCGGGCCGGGTGCGCGTCGCCGTGGTCGGGCTCGGCTGGGCCGGGCGGTCGATCTGGCTGCCCCGCCTGCGCGAGCACGCCGCGTACGACGTGGTCGCGCTGGTCGACCCCGACGCGGCGGCCCGGGCCGAGCTGGCCGCGGCGCTGGACGGCCAGGCACCGGTCGGGCTGTTCGACGACCCCGACGCGCTGCGGCGGGCCGAGGTGGACCTCGCCGTCGTGGCGGTCCCCAACCACCTGCACAGCTTTGTAGCCGCACGGTTGCTAAACGTCGGGGTCCCGGTCTTCCTGGAGAAGCCCGTCTGCCTCAGCACCGCCGAGGCCGACACCCTGGCCGCCGCCGAGCTGGCCGGCGGGGCGATGCTGCTGGCCGGCAGCGCGTCCCGCTTCCGGGCCGATACCCGCGCGCTCTACGACCTCGCCGGGCGGCTCGGTGAGATCCGGCACGTGGACGTCTCGTGGGTGCGCGCCCGCGGTGTTCCCGACGCCGGCGGCTGGTTCACCCAGCGCAGCCTCGCCGGGGGCGGGGCGCTGGTCGACCTCGGCTGGCACCTGCTCGACGCGGTCGCGCCGTTCGTGGGCACGGACGGCTTCGTCCAGGCCGTCGGGACCGTCTCCAGCGACTTCGTCGCCAACGCCGCCTGGGGCGCGGCCTGGCGGCACGAGGACGCCGCCCAGTCCCGGGCCGGAGGCGACGTTGAGGACACGGTCCGCGCGTTCCTCGTCGCGGGCAGTGGCGTGTCGGTGTCGCTGCGCGCGAGCTGGGCGTCGCACCAGGCGCTCGACGCGACGGTGATCCGGGTCGAGGGCAGCGCCGGCACGGCCGAGCTGCGCTGCACCTTCGGCTTCAGCCCGAACCGGCATCCCGCGTCCACGCTGACCTGGACGAAGGACGGCGTGGACAGCGCCGTCGACGTCGTCACCGAGCCGATCGGCGCCGAGTACCGCCGCCAGCTCGACGAGCTCCCGGCGCTGCTCGCCGACGCCGGGCAGCGCGGCCGGGCCGTCGCCCAGGCCCGGTCGACGATCGCCGCCATCGAGCGGGTCTACGACTCCGCGCGACCGCGGAACCACACCATCCCGGCCGCCCGGGTCGCGTTCTGACGCCGCGAGCACCCACCGCCGACCGCAACGCCGAGCCTTGGGGGGGAACCGATGGGCACCCACGCGATCGTTTTCGACCTTGACGGTGTGATCGTCGACAGCCACGCCGTCATGCGCGAGGCGTTCATGATCGCCTATGCCGAGGTGGTCGGGCCAGGCCCCGCGCCGTTCGAGGAGTACAACCGCCACCTCGGACGGTACTTCCCGGACATCATGCGGATCATGGGCCTGCCGCTCGAGATGGAGGAGCCCTTCGTCCGGGAGAGCTATCGGCTCTCCCGCAAGGTCCTGCTTTTCGAGGGCGTCCGGGAGCTGCTCGGCGACCTGCGCGAGCGCGGCCTGCGGCTCGCGGTGGCGACGGGCAAGAGCGGCCCGCGGGCCCGCGCGCTGCTCACCGAGCTGGAGATCGTTGACTACTTCGAACGGGTCATCGGCTCCGACGAGGTGGCCCACCCCAAGCCGGCCCCGGACATCGTCCTGCTCGCCCTCGACGTGCTCGGTGCCGCGCCCGGCGAGGCGATGATGATCGGCGACGCGGTGACCGACATCCAGAGCGCCCGCGGCGCCGGGGTGCGGGCGGTCGCCGCGATGTGGGGGGAGACCGACGAGGCCGAGCTGTTGGCGGCCGGCCCCGACTCGGTGCTGCGCTCCCCGCGTGAGCTCCTCGGCCTGCTCGGTGACCACCGCGCGGTGTGAACGCTGCGCTGTGCGGACGGCGCGGTGTGTGGATGGCCGTCTGCGGGGCCCGGGTTTTCGCGTCGGGCCCCGCCGGTCGCCGGCTGGCTCACCCCGTCCGGAGCACGCTCCGGGCCGGGTCGAGGTCGAGACCGAGGTGGTCGGTGCGGCGTTCCCGGTCGAGGTCGCGGCCGTCGCCGCGTCCCTCATCGGCGTGGCGGGCGAGGATCACCGCGCCCGCCAGTGATGACAGCCCGCCCAGCGCCGCCGCCCGGACGGGCACCGGCGGATGGCCCGGCCGGGCCATCGCCTGGGCCTGCACGGTGATCGCGTCGACGAGCCCGGGCAGCCCGTCCGCGAACCCGCCGCCGACCACCGCGAGATCCGGCCGCACCAGCTCGGTCAGCCCGACCAGCGCGCCCGCGATCGCGCGCGCCGTCGTCCCGACCGCGGCGCGGGCCCAGCCCGCACCCTCCACCCAGGCCTCGCGCAGCTCCGGATGGGTCACCTCGGCGGCCGCGGCCGGTTCGTCTGACGCGCCTGGTTCGTCTGACGCGCCCGGTCGGGCGGTGGCGCGTAGTTCGGTGGCCCGGCGCAGCGTGGCCGGTCCGGACGCGAGGGCCTGCAGGCAGCCGTCCCGCCCGCATCGGCACCGCGGCCCGTCCAGCGCCACGATGAGATGGCCGATCTCGCACGAGCCGCGCGCGGTGCCGGGGCAGAGCCGTCCGTCGAGCACGATGCCGCCGCCGATGCCCGTGCCGACCCCCACGTAGACCAGGTTCGCGCTGCCGGCATGGTCCGCTTCGGCAAGCGCGGCGAGGTCACCGTCGTCGCCGAGGGCCACCGGCGCGCCCGCGGCGAGCTCGCGAACCGCCTGACCGAGGTCCAGGCCCGTCCACGACGGCCGGCTCGGCCAGGCCGTGACCCGACCGGACGGGTCGACCGTCGCCGGCATCGCGACGCCGACGCCGGCCAGCCGCCCGCCCCACTCGCCGAGCAGCGCCGCCACGCCCGCCCCGAGATCGCGCAGGTCGGTCTCGGCCGGCACGCCCGCCGACCACCGGAAGCTCGCCTCACGGGGCGCGCCGCCGACCGGCACCAGCCGCAGCGCGACCTTGGTGCCACCGACGTCGATGCCGAGATGGCCGACCGTGCCGGCTGGGCTGGCTGGGCCGGCCGGGCTGGCAGCGCTGGGCGGGCTGGCAGCGTCGGCCGCGCCGGCGGGGCTCACCGCGCGCCCGGCAGGCTGAAGAAGGTGCGGTACAGGTCGACCTGTTCGGCCAGCATGTGGATGCCCGGATGGGCGGGCAGACCGCGCTCGGCCGCCGCCTGCAGCAGCCGGGTGCGCGCCGGCTTCATGATGATGTCCGCCACGACGCAGCCCGCCGGCAGCATCGCGGGGTCGAACGGCAACGGGTCGGCCGGTCGCAGCCCGAGCGGCGTGGCGTTCACGATCAGATCGACCTGCCCGGCCGGCGTGGGCGCCGCCGCCGCACCAGCCCGACCGGGCCAGTGCGCGTCCAGCCGTCCCAGCAGTTCGCCCGAACGGGCGGTGTCGGGATCGTGGAGGGCCAGGCTCGCACAGCCGGCCTCGAGCAGCGCCACCGCGATCGCGCTGCCGGCCCCGCCCGCACCGGCCAGGTGGACCCGGGCCCCCGCCACACGATGCCCCGCGCGGGCCAGGCCGCGGACGAAGCCGGCGCCATCGAAGTTGTCGGCCAGCCACCGCCCGTCCGGCTCGCGCCGCAGGGCGTTCGCGCTGCCGCTTATCCGCGCCGCGGCGGAGCGGACGTCCGCCAGCTCCGCAGCTGCGACCTTGTGCGGGATCGTGATCAGGATGCCGTCCAGGTTGGCCATGGCACACAGCCCGGCCAGCACCGTCGGGAAGTCACACGGGCGCGCGTGCACGGGCACCAGGACGGCGTCCAGGCCCGCCTCGGCGAACACCGGGTTCACCAGCATCGGCGCCTGGACCTGCTCGACAGGGTCACCGACGACGGCGTACAGCCGGGTCGTCCCGGTGATCTCCCGCGGCCGCGCCGGCTCCCGCCGATCCGGATCCGGGGCGGCCAGCGTCACCGACCCCCGCGCCATGCTGGTCATGCCGCCTCGCGTTCCATCGCGCCCAGCGTCGCGACCACCAGGTCGGCCGGGACGTCCGGAACCAGCCGGGGGCCGTCCGCCGAGTCGAGGACGAAGGTGAGGCCGGTGTTCGTGGACTTGCCGGTGTTCGTGGACTTCTTGTCCAGCCGCATGGCGGCGACGAGCGCCGCCGTGTCGGCCCCGGCGGGCAGCGCCGTCGGCAGTCCGTAGTGCGAGACCACCTCGAAGTGCTCGTCGGCGCGCCGGTCGTCGATCAGGCCCAGCGCGGCGGCGAGTCGGCCGGCGAAGACCGTCCCGACCGCTACGCCCTCGCCATGCCGCATCTCGAAGCCGGTGACGATCTCCAGCGCGTGGCCCAGGGTGTGCCCGTAGTTGAGGATGTGACGCAGGCCGGAGTCGCGCTCGTCCCGGGCCACGACCGAGGCCTTGAGCGCCACGCTGCGCGCGATCTGCTCCTCGACGGGACGTCCGCGCAGGTCGCCGGCGCCGATGAAGTGCGCCCGCGCGATCTCCCCGTAGCCGTTGGTCCACTCGCGCGCGGGCAGCGTCGCCAGGTAGTCGGTGTCGCACAGCACGGCGCTGGGCTGCCAGTAGGCGCCGACCAGGTTCTTGCCGGCCGGCAGGTTCACCGCCGTCTTGCCGCCGACGCTCGCGTCGACCTGCGCCAGCAGCGACGTCGGGAGGTGGATGACCGCGATACCGCGGTGGTAGAGCGCCGCCGCGAGCCCGACGACGTCGGTCGTCGTCCCGCCGCCGCAGGAGACCACCGCGTCCGTGCGGGTCAGGCCGAACGCCGCGAACCGCTCGCAGAGCGCCTGGACGTTGGCCAGGTTCTTGTCCGGCTCGCCGTCGCGGGCGGCGACGCGCAGCGCCGGGACCCCGGGATCGGGTACCGCGTCGTCCTCTGGTCGGGCCGAGACGATCACGACCCGGGACGCGTCGATCCGGGCGACGACCTCCGGCAGCGTGCGCCGGACGCCGGGCCCGATGTCGACGGGATAGCCGCGGTCGCCGAGCTCGACCCACACCCGGTGCGTCCCGGGCCCGCCGGCACGGTCGTCGTACCCGGGTGTCGCGGACGGTGCCGTCATCACGGTCCTTCCGGTGTCTGCTCTGCCGGACACGGATGTCAGGGACATGACACGCCGGCTGAGTCACGTGGCGATATTCGGGGACGAGTCTCCACCCTGGCATCTCTGATGGCCCGAGTGGGGGAGTGGCGGCAGTTGTCCGGTCGTATCATCGGCGATGCTTCCGGATAGCCAGAAACGGAGCGAGAGCGGCCTGGGGGGTCGAAACATGGTCGGAACGCATCCGTTGGCCGTGCTGGCGGCGAATCTCGCGGAACCCGACCCGACAATCGTGGGGCGGTTCTCTCGGATCGTCACAGCGCGTGCCAACGTAATTGCGGTACGCGATGAGAAAACTGTACTGAGCTATGCCGAGCTGGACTCGCGTTCATCCGCGCTGGCTCGTTCGCTTGTCGTCGAGGGGGACGACAGCAACATCGGGATCCTGCTGGGGCAGGGAGCGCCCGCGATCGTCGCGATGCTGGGCGCGCTGAAGGCAGGGCGGCCGTTCGTGCCGCTCGATCCGATGCTCCCCGCGGCGCGGCTGGGGCAGATCCTGCGGCTGGCGGGGGTCGCCACCTGCGTGACCGACAGCGCGCACACCGAGCTGCTCGCCGCCGCCCGGCTGGAAGCGGCCGACACCGGTCCCACGCCTGGTCCCGAGCCCGGAACGGTGTCGGGCTCGGAGCACACCCTGATCATTGACGACGGGCCGCCGGTCGGTACCGCCGGGATCGACGACGACCTGCTGCCGGGCCGTCGGGCTCTGCCCACCGACCCGGCCTTCCTGGTGTTCAGCTCCGGCTCCACCGGCGTCCCGAAGGGCGTCGTCTGGCGGAACCGGACCGTGATGAAGGACCTGGACGCGGGCATCGAGCGGGTCGGGATGAACGCCGCCGACCAGATCGCCCTCGTGCTGCCGACCGCGTTCGCCGCCGGCATCACCGTCATGTTCTGGGGGCTGCTCTGCGGCGCCACGCTGCACCCGTTCGACCCGCGGGCCCGCGGGATCGGCGCGATGCCCGCCTGGCTCGTCGACCGCGGCATCACCACGCTGCACCTGACCCCGTCGCTGATGCGTGCGCTGGCCGGCGCCGCCGAGCCCGGGCTGATCCTGGGCGACCTGCGCGCGGTCACCAGCTCCGGTGAGGCCGTGTACGGCCGGGATGTCGCCGCTCTGCGCGAGCTGCTGCCTACAACGTGTACGTTCTACAACTGGTCCGGCTCGACCGAGACCGCCTCGCTCGCCTTCTTCCCGGTCGGATCCGGCGACGAGATTCCGGCTGGTCCACTGCCGGCGGGATGGGCCGTCGACGGCAAGGACATCGAGATCGTCGACGAGCACGGCAAACCCGTACCGGATGGTGCCACCGGCGAAATATCAGTAACGTCAAGGTACCTTTCCGGCGGCTACTGGAACGCCCCCGAGATGACCGCGCAGCGATTTCGGCCGGTTCACCTGTGTGTCGATTCTCCGGCGGACGGCCTGCGGGATTCCGGTGCGCTGGTTTCCGGTGACGAAGCCCTGGCGGGCCCGGCGGGCCCGGCGGGCCCGGCGAGCCCGGCGGACTCCGCGGGCCCGGACCACGACCTGCCCGTCTCCGGCGTCACCGTCACCGGTGAGATCGTCCTCGGTGACCTCGGGTCCCACGAGGTCGTGTACCGCGGCGGGGATCTGGCCCGGCGACGCCCGGACGGGTGCATCGAACTACTCGGCCGCGCTGACGCCGCGGTGAAGATCCGTGGTTACCTGGTCGAGCCCGCCGAGATCGAGACCGTCCTGCTCACCTCGCCGGACGTCCTCGAGGCCGTCGTCGTCGCCGAGCGCGTCGAGGGCGAGCCTCCGCGGCTGGTCGCCTACGTCGTGTGCGCCACCGCGGTGAAGTCGGCGACCGTGGCGATCCGCGGCCTGCTGCGGGAGAAGCTGCCCGCCTACATGGTTCCCTCCTCGGTGATCCTGCTCAACGAGCTGCCCCGCAACGAGCGCGGCAAGATCGACCGGCCCGCGCTGCCGGCGCCGCCGCCCCGGCCGCCCGCCCGCCGTCCCACCGGGCGCAGCCACTGGGAGTTCGCGCTGTGTGACCTGTTCGCGCAGATCCTGAAGGTCGATGAGGTCGGCGTCGACGACGACTTCCTCGAGCTCGGCGGGGACTCGCTGCTCGCCCAGCAGCTCCTCAGCGAGATCGCCACCCGTCTCGGCGTGACCCTGCCGACCTCGGTGCTGGTGGAGGCGCCGACCGTCGCCGCCCTCGCGGCCCGGGTGGCAGGTTCCCAACGGGGCATCCCGACCCATCCGACCTGCGTGCCGCTCAACGTCGACGGCTCGCGTCCGCCGCTGTTCTGCGTCGCCGGCGCGGGCGGGCTCGCCATCAACTTCCTAGGGCTCTCCCGCCTGCTCGGCTCCGACCAGCGGGTCTACGGCCTGCAGGCGCAGGGAATGGAAAGCCGGGCGCTGCCCGACTGGAGCGTCGAGCGCCACGCCCGGCGCCACCTGGCCGTGCTCCGCGTGATCCAGCCGACCGGCCCTTACTACCTCGCCGGCTTCTCGTTCGGCGGGCTGGTCGCCCTGGAGATGGCGCACATGCTCGCCGCCGCCGGCGAGGAGGTGGGGATGCTGCTGCTGCTCGACACCACGCTGCCGCGCTCGGCTCAGTCCGCCGGCGGCGCGCGTCCCAGCGGCGACCCCAGTGGCGGGGGACGCATCACCCGGCTGCTGCCGGACCGGCTCCCGCTGCCGAACGCGTCCAAGCTACGCAAGGCGGCACGCCTGCCGCTGACCGGGCTCGTCCGCTACCCCGGGCTCGTCCAGTTCGACGTGTTCTTCGACCAGGCCCGGTTCATCACCCAGTCGTACCGGGTCCGGCCGTACGCCGGGCGGACCGTCCTCTACCTCGCCGAGGACAACCCCGAGTCCGGTCGGGACGAGTGGCCCACGCACCTGACCGGTGACTCCACCATCGTCACCGTCCCCGGCGAGCACCACACGATGCTCAACGAGCCGAACGTCTCGGTGCTCGCCGCGGACATGCGTGCCCGCCTCGGAGAGTCGATGCAGCTCTAGCCCGGACGACCAGACCAGACCAGACCGGGACGGGCCGTACGGTTCGCGGGGGGGGGCATAGTCTCTCTCGGCGTGATGCCTGAGTCTGTGTCCGGCCCGTGTCTGTCGGGCGGGCCGGTGGACGTCCCGTCGACCAGGGTGACCCGCCTGCACGCCCGGGTGGTGGCGAAGCTCACCGGCGTCGACGAGTCCGCCCGCAGCCTGCGCTTCTTCGCCGACCAGGGCCGGGTGATCACCACCCTGGTCGGCCTGTCGGTCATCGGCTCGGTCGCGGTCGCGGCCGGCCCGTTCCTGCTGCGCCACCTCATCGACGACTCCCTGCCGACCGGACAGGTCGGCGACCTCGTCGTCCCGGTGCTCCTCCTGTGCGCGCTGCTGGTGTTCGAGTCGGCAGTGCTCGCCACCCGGATGGCGCTCATCGCCCGGCTCGGCGCCGTGATCACGGTGCGGACCCGGCAGGCCGTCAACGCCCACCTGCAACGCCTGCCGTTCGGCTTCTTCCCCCGCAGCCAGCAGGGCGAGGTGATGACGGTGATGTCCACCGACGTCATCACCGCCCAGTACGCGGTCTCCGCGGTCGTCCAGGCGGTGATCTGCCGGGTCGCTGACATCGCCGTCGGCACCGCCGTCGTCTTCGTGCTGGACTGGCGGCTCAGCCTGGCGGTCATGGTCTTCGCCCCCGCCACACTGCTGATCATGAAGTCCGGCCGTCGCCGCCTCGCCGGCATCTCCCACCGCCAACGAGAGCTGGACGGCCAGCTCATGGCCCAGGTGGCGGACACCTCCTCGGTCTCGGGCGCGCTGCACGTCCGGCTGTTCGACCGGGCGGACCATGAATGCGAACGCTTCGACGCCGCCGCCGCCGAGCTGCTCGCCGCCAGCCGTGAGCAGGCCCGGCTGACCTCACGTGTCCGCCTCGTCGTCAACCTCGGCATCGTCATGACGATGACGGTGGTCGTTACCCTCGGCGCCTGGCTGGTCTCCACGGGACACACCTCGCTCGGGACGGTCGCCGCGCTCGGCGGCGCACTCCTGGTCTCCTTCGGCCCGCTCGCCTCCGCCGTCGAGCTCCGCTCCGAGCTCTCCAGCGCCGGTGCGTCGTTCCGCCGGATCTTCGCCCTGCTCGACCTCCCAGTGGCCGCGGCCCGTCCGGTGGCCACAGCCCGCCCAGTCGACCCTGCACGCCCGCCGCTCCAGCAGCGCCCGTCGGCCCAGCTGCGCCCGGTGGACCGACAGCCTGCGACGCTCGAGCACCGTCCGCGGGTCCCCGCCGCCTCGGCGCCGGACCTCACCCTTGACGACGTCTGGTTCTCCTACGACATCGCCACCTCCGACCCACGCCTCACCGCCCCGGATCGCCCCACCACACCGGATCGCGACAACGCGGCGTGGAACCTGCGCGGTGTCACCCTGCGGGTTGCTCCGGGGGCGACGACCGCGGTCGTCGGGGCGAGCGGCGCCGGCAAGACGACCATCACCTACATCGCCAGCGGCATCCACCGCCCCCAGCACGGCACCATCCGGCTCGGCGGCGTGGCCTTGGACGACATTCCGTCATCCGAGCTGCATTCGCTGATCGGGGTCGTTCCCCAGGAGCCGCACCTGTTCCACGACACCATCGCGGCGAACCTGCGCTACGGACGGCTCGACGCCACTGACGACGAGCTGCGCGAGGCGCTCGACGCCGCCAACCTCTCGGCGCTGCTCAACCAGCTGCCGGACGGGCTGCGTACCCGTGTCGGCGCTCGCGGTTACCGGCTTTCCGGCGGCGAGCGTCAACGGCTCGCCATCGCCCGGGTCCTGCTGCAGTCGCCTCAGGTGCTGATCCTGGACGAGGCCACCTCGGCGCTGGACACCGTCTCCGAGGCGGCCGTCCGCGCCGCGCTCGACCGGCTCTCGGTCGGCCGGACCTGCCTGGTCATCGCGCACCGGCTCTCCACCGTGATCGATGCCGACCGCATCTACGTCATGGACCACGGCCGGGTGGTCGAGGACGGCACCCACGGCGAGCTGCTCGCCGATGATGGTGCCTACGCCCGCCTGTACCGCCCGGTCACGGTGGGCTGAGCCCGCCGTCCCGCGCGCGGGATCCAGCCGGACGGGCACGCACGTGCAGGCGTTCCCCCTGCGGCCCGAACAGGCTGATGGCCTCCACCGCCTCCGGGCTCGGATTGCTGAATGCATGCGGGACGTGCGTGTCGAACTCGGCGACCTCGCCGGCGGTCAGGACGACCTCCCGCTCACCCAGGAACAGGTGCAGCCGGCCGGACAACACGTAGATCCATTCGTAGCCCTCGTGTGTCTGCAGTTCCCTCGTACAGGCCGGCCACCCGGGCGGGAAGATCATCTTGAATGATCGCAGTCCGCCCGGACGTCTCGTCAGCGGTACGACGGTCATTCCGTCGCGCTCGAACGGCCGCGGGAGCACCCGTGGATCGCTTGTCGGCGGCGTGCCGACGAGCTCGTCGAGCGGGACCTGGTAGGCCTTCGCGAGGGGCAGTAGCAGCTCCAGCGTCAGCCGGCGCTGCCCGGACTCCAGCCGCGACAGCGTGCTGACCGAGATCCCGGTGGCCCGGGAGAGTGCGGGAAGAGTTGTCCCGTTCTGTTTGCGCAGCGCGCGCAGCCGGGGACCGACCGCGGCAAGTACGGCCTCGATACCCTGTTCGGTTCCCACAGTCACCCCACCATGCTCGCCTTAAAGTTGCTGTTCTGGCAATGATGTTTGTCAAACCCGCTCCTGGATGTGGAAGATTCGGGCTCGGAACACTCCTCAGTCGAAGGGCGGTATCCGGATGAAGCAGATCTACGACGTGATGGTCGTCGGTGGTGGGCCCGCCGGTCTGAGCGGCGCACTCACCCTCGCCGGGGCACGCCGGACCCTCCTGGCGGTCGACGCGGGCGAGCTCCGCAACGCCCGCCCCGGGCGTGCACAACTACCTGGGCCGGGAAGGCGTCCCCCCGAGTGAGCTCCTGGCAACCGGACGGGCCGAGGCCATCGGCTACGGCGGTGAGATCGTCACCGCCACGGTCACCTCCCTCGAGCGTCTCCCGTCAACACCGACCGTCGTTGACGGACCCGGAGTACCGCCCCAGTTCCGTGTCGGGCTTGACGAGGGCCGCGTCACCACAGCCCGCCGGCTGCTCGTGACCACCGGTCTGGTGGACGAGCTGCCGGACATACCCGGACTCGCCGGCCTGTGGGGGCACGCCGTCCTGCACTGCCCGTACTGCCACGGATAGAAAGGTCCGTGACCAGCCGATCGGCGTTCTCGGCGGCTCACCGATGGCGGTACACCAGGCTCTTCTCTGGCGGCAGCGGAGCGAAGACGTCGTCCTGTTCACCCACACCGGTCCCGACCCCACGGCCGAGGAGGCCGAGCAGCTCGCCGCCCGCAGCATCCGAGTCGTGCCCGGTGCCGTCGAGGCCCTCGAGACCGCGAACGACCGCCTCGAATCCGTCCGACTGCACCACGGGGAGGTGGTTCCCCGCCGGGCCCTGGCGGTCGCGCCGCGCTTCACCACCCGCACCGCGATACTCGGTGCGCTCGGCCTGGAATCAACCGACCTGGCCCTGAACGGCCACGTGATCGGCCGACAGGTGCAGTCGGACCCCGCCGGCGCGACCCAGGCCGCCGGGGTGTGGATCGCGGGAAACGTGGCAGACGTGGTGGCCTCAGTGATCACGGCGTCCGCCGCCGGCGTGAAGGCCGCCGCCCTCAACGCGGACCTGATCGCCGAAGAGATTCGCCTCGCTGTGGCGGCACGGCGGACGGGCTACGTTCCGAGCGGCTGACCTGCCTTCAACGGCTGACCCGCCTTCAACGGAGTGCTTTGGCCAACCTGGTCACCCCCTCCGCGATCTCCGCCGGGCTGTGCGTCGTGAAGGACAACCGCAGCGTCGCGGCATCCGCCGGCCCGGCGTAGAACGGTGCTCCGGGAACGTAGGCCACCTGTCTCCTGACCGCAGCCGAGAGGAGCGCCGTGGCGTCATAGCCATCGGGCAGCCGCGCCCAGACGAACATCCCGCCCTCCGGCCGGTTCCACGTGCTGCCCGCCGGCAGCCCTCGGGGAAGCCCGGCCAGGAGCGCGTCACGCCTCGGCCGATAGGCCGCGCAGACCCTGGTGATGTGCGCGTCGAGGTCGCTGTCGATCAGATACCGAGCCGCGGCCGCCTGGTCGATCGTTGAGGTGTGCAGGTCCGCGGCCTGCTTGGCGATCACGCAGGCGCGGCGTAGTACTTCCGGTGCCCGCAACCACCCGAGGCGCATCCCCGGTGCCATCGTCTTCGAGAAGCTTCCCAGCAGGATGGTGCGGTCCGCCGCGTCCTCGATCGACGCGATCCATGGCACGGCGGCACCCTCGAACCGCAGCTCGCCGTACGGGTCGTCTTCGATGATCCAGAATCCGCACTCGGCGGCGACCCGGGCAATCGCGGACCGGCGCTCCGCGGGGACCGTCCGACCAGTCGGGTTCTGGAAGTTCGGGACGAGATAGATCAGCTTTGGCTTCTCGCGGGCCGCGACCTCCGCGAGCGCGTCGGGAACGATGCCATGCTCGTCGGTGGTGACCGGGTAGACCCGTGCGCCGGCGTAGCCGAACGACTGCAGCACAGCCAGATAGGTCGGATCCTCCACGACAACGGCGTCCCCGGGTTCGAGAAGCGCGGTGATGAGGAGGGTCAACGCCTGCTGCGAGCCGGTCGTGATCAGAAGATCGTCGGAATGAGTGGGTAGGCTCCGGCCAGCCAGCCGTGCGGCGATCGTCTCGCGCAGCAACGGGCTGCCCTCGGTCGACGAGTACTGCAGTACCCGGCGCGGATCCTCACTCAGCACTCGGTCGTAGGCAGCCCGGATGCCCTCCGCGTCGAAGAACTCCGGCGCCGGCAGGCCACCGGCAAAGGAGATCACTTCTGGTCGTTCCGTCAACGCGAGAATCTCACGTACCGGAGAGGTCTGGACGGATCCGACTCGGCTCGCGAGCTCCGGAGGCGCGGTTGTGTTCCTCACGTTGGTTGACTCCCTCGATTTCTCTGCCGCCCGGTTCCCTCCGGCGCAGGTCCCGCCCCGATCCTGCCTGACGCCAAGCAGATGACTCACGCCGGGCCACGTCAGGCCTTGTCTGGGATGGCATCTGCCAGTCGGGATCCTTTCCCGCTCCGGTCGGCGTTTTCGGACGGGATCGCGTGTGCCCGCGATCTTCCCTCAAGTGCTCGGCGTGCCGATTCTTGGTCGTAGTCCCGGGTGAGACATCGACTTCGAGATATGTGTCGGGGGTGGTGACACTGGTTCGCCCGAGTGGGCTGGTCCACACGAAGGTTCCTTCCTGGGGTTGTGTGACCTGCCAGTGGCCACGATGTTTCATCCGGTGGTGTCGACGGCACAGCGGGCCGAGATTCTTGGTCAGAGTCCGTCCATCCTCGGAGAAGGAGATGGTGTGATCGGTATCCGTGCGGCGTGATGGCCGGGTGCAGCCTGTGAATACACAGGTCCGGTTGCGGGCACGAACATGGCGGACCTGTGCGGCGCTTGGTAGACGCCGGTCGGCGACCTCGATCAGATGTCCTTGTGGATCGGTCGGAATGCGCCGCCAGGTTGAGCCCGGCCGTTTGGCCATCTCCCGGGCTATTCGTGCGGGGATCGGGCCGTACCCCGGAATCTCACCGGGGTCGTCGGACAGGCCCATCAGGGTCGTCGCGGGTACGACGACTTGAATGTCACACGGCATCGGCGTGGCGTGGCTGCCTCGGCCCGTAAGTAGATCGACCAGCACGTCGGCACGAATCAGGGCGCGGGTCCGGTCGTCACCGTCGGATCTGTTGGCACTGATGGAACGGGCAGCCTGATCGATCCGCTGGTAGCAGGCCTCGGCGTCCTCCGTGGGAAGGACGGCTGTGAGCGCGCTTGTCCCGTCCTCGTCGGGAGAGATCCACACCCGTCGGTCCTTGCGTCGGGTCTCCGCGCGGTCTGCCGTACCTTCGGGGTCGATCCTGGCTACGGCGCGCCTGCAGGCATCGGTGAAGGCGCGCCGGTTAGATCGTGCTCCTCCGGCGAGCACGTGTGCTTCGACTCTGGCTGCGGTGCGGTCGTCGAGCGGGTGGACCGCTTTCTCCAGTGACTGCAGTCGTTGGAGATCCAGGACTCCCGCCCTGAGTGCGTCGACTGCGTTCGGAAGGCGCCGGGCGACGGTGCAGGCGAACGTCAGCTGGGCGGAGGCCGACTGGGGCGAGACCGCCATCGCGGTGGCTATCTCTTCGGGCGCGAACTCGTCGGAGACGAGTGATTGCTCGGCGCTTGGCGGGAGCCGGAGGGCCGCGAACTGAGCCAGCAGGGTCAGTAGATCCGCGTGGCCGGCCGCGATCGTGCGGACGACGAGAGAGATCTCCCTGAAGAGATCGTCGGCTTTCGTGTCGAGCGCCTCGCGGGTGCGGGTGTCTCCGTTGGTTGCCCACGAGTCCTCTTCTGAGCTGGTCGAGTGCGTCGGGGGACTCCCGACCACGGTGGCGGTCTCATCCCCTGGTGTGGATCGGCCGTCTGATCCGGTGGATGTGGCGGCGGATCCGATCTTGGCGTCGGGCGCGTTGGCGGCGGTGCGTTGCCCGCGTGGCGATGCGCCACGCCTCGAGCCGGGAAGGGAGGTCATGGTGTCACCGCCTGTCCGCCAAGTCGTCAATATCGAACGTGTGTTCGACGATATGGCTGGCGGGCGGGCAGGACAAGAGGTCTGAGGGAAGGACTACGTCCGGGTCACAAATCATCCGTATCGATGAGGCAATTTTATGTGGTGGAACTAGTGGTCCCGCCGAATTTCTTCGGCTCTTGACTGTGGTGTCGATCGTGCTACTGTCGAGGCGTCTCGGGTTTCCTGGGAGTGAAACATCGGTACATTGATTTTAGAATAGTGAGCGATTTT